>CAMCJU010000109.1 GCA_945875085.1 Candidatus Phycorickettsia trachydisci | reverse complement strand
GCAAATAAAACTCCCATACTACTCAGTACAATTCGAGGGACTCAAAGTCAGGGAATGCTATGCTCTGCAGAGGAGTTGCTTTTAAAAGGTAGTATTGATGGCATTATTGAAATTCCAGATGATGCAACCCTTGGAGAAAGCTTGCTTGAGTATTATCAACTAGATGATCCAGTAATCGAGATATCAATAACGCCTAATAGAGGAGATTGCTTTGGTGTTTATGGTATTGCGCGGGACTTAAGTAGCAAAAATTTAGGCATTTTAAAAGAGCTTGTAATACCTGAGGTAGCAAGTAGCTTTTCCAGCGATATTCCAGTTATCATCATTGATAGTAAAATTTGTAGTTTGTTTGTTGGGCGCCATATCAAGGACGTGCAAAATAAACAAAGTCCTTTGTGGTTGGCAAATTTACTTAAGAATTCTGGTCTGAAGTCTATATCTGCTATTGTTGATATTACTAACTATATTTGCCATAGTTTTGCCCAGCCAATGCATGCGTTTGATGCAAGCAATTTAGATAAAGTCTGCATCAGAAAAGCTCTTGAAGGCGAAGAATTTGTAGCACTAAATGATAAAACATACCTACTTAACGCAAGTGATGTTATCGTTGAAGGCGGCAGCAAGCCTCAAGCTCTTGGCGGTATTATTGGCGGCAAGGATATGGCCACTACTCCCCAGACTAAGGATGTTTATCTTGAGGCGGCTTTCTTTGATAAAGATGCAATTATCGCTTCGGCAAGAAGGCATAGCATTATCACTGATTCAAAAATGCGCTTTGAGCGCCATGTTGATGATCATTTTCGTCTTGATGCGCTAAAAATAGCCTCCCATATGATATCTGAGATTTGTGGCGGCAAATTTTCAGACATAAAAGTTATCGGCTCTAAGAGTCAGTTATGCAAAATTGAATTTGATTATTTTTTATTTGAAGAAAAAATTGGCTTGCATCTCCAGAGCCAGCAGATTGATAAAATTTTACAGCAACTTGGCTTTATCTTAGGGGCAAAGTCTGGCAGTTCTGTGATAATATCTAGGCCAAGCTGGCGCGACTCGAAATTGCCTGAAGATATAATAGAAGAAATCATCAGGGTCTATGGGTATGAGCATATTCCTGAAATTAGAATGCTAGATAGGGTCAGCATCAATACCTTGCCGCCTGATTATAAAATCAGCCAAAAACTAAGATCTATGACCGCGGCTTTAGGTTACTTTCAGGCTATTACTTATTCGTTTATGCCTGAAAAAGATGCAGAGCTTTTTGCCCCTATCATAGATGAGCTCAGGATAGTTAATCCAATAAGCAGTGAATTAAGTTATATGCGCGCTAGCATAATTCCCAACTTGCTAAGGGCAGTGGCGCAGAATCAAAACATTTCGCAAAAAGATATCAAGCTTTTTGAAATCGGGCCGATATTTCAAGGCGTTAACCCGCAGCATGAGCTTTTATGTTTTAGCGCCATAGCATCTGGCAGAGCCCATGCTATAAGTCCTCATGCATCAGCGCGCAATTTTGACGCGTTTGACCTGAAGGGTGATTTGGAAAGCATACTGCATGAATTTAATATTACTTTTGACGATGTGGAGCTGCTGGACGTGGAGAAAATATATTATCATCCACATATTTCTGCTAAGATTAGCTATCAGAAAAAAGATATTGGCTTTTTTGGCGCAATTCACCCAAAGATTCTGGCTTTTTACGGCATAGAGCAAGAGGTTTTTGCTTTTGAGATATATGTTGATAGCCTGGATATAAAAGCCCCTAAATCTACTTTCAGCTGCAATCAGCACCAGCTTATCCAGCGTGATTTTGCTTTTATTGTTGATAAAAGTCAGCCAGCTGGGGAAATTGCTTCTCGTCTTAAAAAATTAGATGAAAGTATCTCTGATGTTAGAATATTTGATGTATATCAGGGCCAGAATATTGCTGCAAGTAAAAAATCAATTGCCTTTAGCGTTATTATTGAGCCAAAGCGCAATTTGTTATCCGAAGAAATAGAGCATATAAGTCAAAAAATTATACATTTTGTTACACAGAATTTTTTTGCTCAGCTAAGAAGCTAAAATCCCTAGGCGCCGGCCAGTTATTGTTTTAGAATTGAACATGAAAAATTCTTCTTTGCAATGTTAAATTTTGAGTTTAATAAAATCATAGCCAGTGTGCTGATAGCTGGGCTGGTCTGTATGCTTACTAAGAATGTAGCAGATATAATATACGTCAAAGACGCCGCCCCTGCTGCACGCGGTTATGCAATCAAGATCGATGGAGCAGAACCTCCGCCAAGCCCAGTCCTTGCGCTGGAGAAAAAAATCGATATTCCTGCGCTGATGGCAAAAGCTAATGCCGCAGAAGGCTCGCATACTGCTAAAAAATGCATCGCTTGTCATAACTTTAACAAAGGAGAGGCAAACAAAATTGGCCCACTGCTGTGGCAGGTAGTAGGTCGCGCCAAAGCTGCTTATGATGGATATGGTTATTCAAAAGCTTTGCAGGCCAAGGGCGGTTCATGGGATTACGAAAGTTTGTTTGCTTTTTTGCATAAACCTTCAGAGTATGCTCCTGGCACAAAAATGTCTTTTGCTGGTATTGCAAAACCAGAAGATATTGCAAATGTTATAGCATTTTTAAGATCCAAGAGTGATAATCGCAGTGATACTTATGGCGATGCTCCAGCGCCGTCGCCCTAAAAATGATATAGTTCAGCTATTAGTCAATCTTCTTTTCTTTTGAGATTTATAACATAGGGCATTATATCCCTGCTTGCCTCTTTTAGCAGGGTTTTAGCTCCTTAATTAAAAACTCTAGCGCTACCAGATTCGCCATCTAATTTCGCCATAAATTTCTGATTAACTAACCTTGTTCTGATATGCTTTTTATAGTAAATTAGGTTGTAATAGAGAATTGAAAGAAAGCAACAATAGCATCATACAGTTCAGAAAATTCTATAATTTTATCCTTAATCCATCGCTTCATATTAGCCCAGAATTTTTCTATCGGATTCAAATCAGGGGAATATGGCGG
>CAMCJU010000108.1 GCA_945875085.1 Candidatus Phycorickettsia trachydisci | reverse complement strand
GATACGTCTCAAACGACTCTAGCCTATCTGTAATAAAAGCCCTGATAAACAACAATTATACAGTAACAAAAATTGATCCCGGCGCTGATGTGGCAATGGCGCTGCTAAAAATAAAGCCAGATGTAGTATTTAACTCTCTGCACGGCACTTACGGAGAAGATGGCTGCATACCAGGGCTACTTAACATGATGCGCTTGCCCTATACCCACTCAGGGCTACTTGCATCGAGCATGGCATTTAATAAACTAACAATGCGGCAGCTTTTTGCCTCAAGCGATACACTAAAGCTAGCAAAAGCAATTCTTGTAAACAAAGATGATAATATTACCTCTGATCCACTCCCAAGGCCTTATGTCATAAAACCCTTAAAGGAAGGCTCTAGCATTGGCGTGGAAGTTATTTTTCCACAAGATGACTTTGATTTTGCAAATTACAATTGGGCTTATGGCAGTCAGATTTTTGTGGAAGAATACATCAAGGGGCAAGAAATTCAAGTCGCTGTTTTAAATGGCAAAGCCTTGGGAGCCTTAGAAATAAAAGTATTGAAAAATCGCTTTTATGACTATCAGGCGAAATATACACCTGGGTTTGCTGAGCATATTTTTCCGGCTAATTTATCAAGGACTAAAATTAAGCAGGCTCTATATCTTTCCCAGTATGTGTTTAATTTTCTTGGCTGTAATGGCGCGGCAAGAGCCGAGTTTTTATATAACGAGCAAGACGATAAGCTGTATTTTTTAGAAATAAATACCCATCCAGGCATGACCAGCTTATCGATAGTTCCAGAAATTGCCATGCATGCTGGCATGAGCTTTGATACTTTGATTGAAGAAATTATATCTTCAGCAAAATATGAGCTATGAAAAAAAAAACAGATACCCTTAAAAGCCCCTCGTTCTTTAGCGCAAAAAAGAAAGCTGAAAATCTACTTGTCTAATTTTAAATTATGGTTTAAATGGCTTTTTGTCATATTAATTCTCATCAGCGCCTATCTAAACAAGAGCTATGCTTTAAATTATCTAAAAAATACATTTATTGAATTAAGCGCCTTATGTGGCTTTAAGCTAAATAACATAATAATACAAGGTAGAGAGAATTTTGATATAAAGGATTTTTTATCCCAGTTAAACGCCGATAACAATACTCCTATATTTTCACTTGATCTAGCGGAAATAAAGCAAGTCATAGAAAATAACGACTGGATTAAAGCAGCAGCAGTATATCGCAAGCTGCCCAATACATTGCAAATCAAAGTTATTGAACGCGCACCTATTGCTTTATGGCAATATAATAAGCAAATATCCCTGATTGACCAAGAGGGGCATTTGATGAAAGGCGATCCATCCCAATTCCATAACTTCCCACACTTCATTGGCATTGGCGCTAACGTTTATGCGGCAAGTCTTATTGAAACTCTCAAGCAAAAGCCGTCTTTATTTCGCGCCATTCGTTATATAATAAGGCTAGGCAACAGAAGATGGGACTTTGTATTAAAAAACGATGTCGTAATAAAAATGCCAGAAGATAATTTTGACAAAGCTTTGGAGTATTTAAATGCCAAATATACGCAAGGACAATTAGCTGACCATATTAAGGTTCTAGACTTGCGCGACAATAAAAAATACTATATCGAAAAACATTAATGAGCCAATATAAAATATTTTTGGACGACTATCTTGAGAGAATCAATACCGAAGGAAGGTATCGAACTTTTGTTGATATTGAGCGCGACTGCGCTAGCCCACCCTACGCTTTTTGCAAGGACACTAATTCTAAAGTAGTTTTATGGTGTAGTAATGACTATCTAGGCATGGGGATGCACCCCAAGGTGACTAGCGCGGCTATTAAGGCTTTGGAAACTTGCGGTATCGGCGCTGGAGGAACCAGGAACATCAGCGGCAATAGCTCTGCTGTAGTTGAGTTAGAACAAGTTTTAGCAAGACTGCATAACAAACAAAAAGCCCTAGTTTTTTCTTCCGGATATGTAGCCAATCAGAACTCTCTTTTTGCATTAGCCAAAATTTTTCAAGATCTTGTGTTTTTCTCTGATGCAGATAATCATGCCTCAATTATTGCTGGAATAAATTATTCGCGCGCCAAGAAGTATATTTTTGCTCACAACGATATTGACTCTCTGCGGGAATGCTTAAAGCAAGAAGATATAACAAAACCTAAAGTTATTGTATTTGAGTCGATATATTCGATGGATGGCTCATTAGCACCTCTTACAGATATTTGCAGCCTAGCTAGACAATACAATGCCCTTACTTATTTAGACGAAGTTCACTCAGTAGCATTGTACGGCGCATCTGGAGCTGGCATGGCTGAAGAACTAGGCTTAAGTCAGCAAATAGACATCATCCAAGGCACTCTTGGCAAAGGTTTTGGCGGCGTTGGAGGCTATTTGGCTGCAGCAATTGAAGTGATTGAGGCAATAAGACTTACTGCTCCGGGCTTTATTTTTACCACTGCTATGCCCCCTTTGATTGCAGCTGGGCTCAAGGCTAGTATTGAATATTTGATGAATTCAAATGACGAGAGGAGAAAACATCAAGCAAATGTAGCGACATTTAAAAGTCATTTACGGGCGGCTAAAATAAACTTTTTCGATGGCGGTACTCATATTATTCCCATCATGATTGGAGATGCAAAGCGCGCTAAATTAATTTCAGAAAGCTTACTACATCAGCATCAAATATACCTGCAGCATATTAACTATCCAACTGTACCTAAGGGAGCCGAAAGACTAAGGGTTATAATCACTCCTCATCATACCCAAGAGATGATGCAAGATCTTATCAAGGCTTTAAAAGGACTGGGATTATAGTTATTTTCTAGCTCAGCCAAGGCTTTGGCGCAAAAGGTCAAGCCCTAACATCAAAAGAGAACCAAAAAGAAATAGCCAGATTGGAAGATCTAATTTTACCAAATGCAGCCCCGTAAAGCCCCTAATTTACTATATGGGGATATAAGGCTAAAACGTTATGGACTAAGAGATAGGATTATGCCATCCTATTGAGATGAAAATAACGTATAAAACTAATAACAACATTTCATATTCATGTAAGTATCATATTGTATTTTGT
>CAMCJU010000107.1 GCA_945875085.1 Candidatus Phycorickettsia trachydisci | reverse complement strand
CAGAATCAATGATAATGAAATCAAGGTTATTGTGACTTAAAGCTGTGCACTTAATATCTTCTAAATTAGTCTCTGCAAGCAATGCGACATTTGCGCTATCATGCTCTAGGCGTTTTGCCCTAAGCTTTACCTGCTCTACAGATTCTTCTCCGGTTACATATAAGCAATTAAGGCCAATGCCTCCTAAAGAAATAACTAATTGCAGTAACAAAGTTGATTTGCCAATACCAGGTTCGCCCCCAATTAAGATAACAGAGCCGCGCACCAAGCCTCCGCCCAAAATCCTGTTTAGCTCTAAGTTAGGCGATAATATCCGCTCTTTGTCTTTTAGCTCTGTATTTAAATTTTGAACTTGCAGCACTTGGCCGCTGACCTTTTGCGCTAAGGCTGCCTTGGCAATTATTTCTTCATGTATGGTGTTGTATTGATCGCAGTCAAAACATTTGCCAAACCATTTATGAGTAATTGTACCGCAATTGTTGCAAACGTATTGTTTTTTACTTTTGCTCATATTGCAGGAAGACAAGTTTGGTTTTGCCGTAAGTTCTTACATCTACTTGAGTATAATTTTCTGGAATAACTAGCAAATCATTCCTTGGGCTTTCTAGAATTATCATAGCAGATTTGGCTAGCCAATTATTGCGCTCCAAGCTCATCAAGGCATCTGGCACTAAATTTTCAAGATAAGGCGGATCCATCAGCACTATATCATATTGCTTATTAGCAAATGGGAGCTTGCTGGCATTTGCGTGCAGAATACTGGTGACCTCTTCTTGCTGAATCTTTTTGACGTAATCTTTCAGGCGCCGTACTTCTTCCGGGGATATGTCGATAAAGCAAGCGAACTTAGCGCCGCGCGATAAAGCCTCTAACCCTAAGCTCCCCGAGCCGCAAAACAAATCCAAAACATTTGCATCTTCTAATTTGATATCAAACTTCCAGGAGTATATAATGCTAAAAATTGCCTCTCTTAGCTTGGTAGTTGACGGCTTGAACTTTACCTTCAAAGGTATTGGAATAACTCTGTTTTTCAACTTGCCAGATATAATTTTTAACACGATCTTTTATAATTTTAATTTATTTATACTAACCTCCATAGCCTGGCCAGGCTTTAGATCGCCAAGACTAAATGGTCCATAATTTGTGCGTATCAGCCTGTTGACCTGCAGGGCAAAATGCTCTAATATTTTGCGAATTTCCCGATTTTTACCTTCGAAAAGAGTCATTTCAAGCCAGCTGTTGACGCCCCTTTGCAGCACGTTAATTTCTATAGGCTTATATTTTATGCCTTTGATTATAATACCATGTTTAATTTGCAATACATCATCTGATAAATCGCCAAAAGTTCTGACCTTGTAAACCCTGGCGAACTCATTCTCAGGATGCTCCAAATTATGCGCCAGAGTTTTGCAAGTAGTCATTAGTAGTAACCCTTCGCTATTTATGTCCAGCCTGCCTACGGATACTAAATGCCCGCTAGTATCAAGTGGAAAATTCTGAAAAACAGTGTTTCTATTTAAAGGATCGCTGTAAGTTGTGATCAAACCTTTGGGCTTATGATAGATCCAGAGTTTTTTTAAGCTTTCAGGCTCCGCGAAGCCTTCTACTTGAAGCTTATCTTCATCAGAGACAAAGCTGACAACTTCCCTTACCTGGATGCCATTGACCTTGACCCTTCCTGTGAGAATTAGTTTTTCAGCGTTTCTGCGCGAGCAATATCCTTTGCTGCTAAGAGCTTTGGCTAGTCTAGTTTTCATCTTTAGCTTCGCCCCAATTTGCCTCGTCAAGCTCAGGTGTATTAAGACTTGCGGGAAGTTTGCCAAGAAGACTTTCGCCGGGATTTTTGGCTGTTTTTCTACGGGCTATGTTACTTTTTAAAGCTTGCGATAGTTTGGCAAAATTTAAATCATTGTATGTTGGAGGGGTTTTATTGTCCATAAGGAAGCACGCTATAAAATTCTGGGTAAAATACATCTAAAAAAATATCTCTAGTCAATCTCTAGTCATTTTAGCACAAAAATTGTCACAGCTTGACAATTAATATCAGTATCTCTAATATGGTATTTAACGTTATATTTGCAACTTTATCACAGCGATATTGCTATAAGCATAAAGTAAAATAATTAAATAATACATCAGGTAGCACAGATGACCGAGAAGATCATAAAAAAGCAGCAGGCAAAAGAGCAGAAGAAGCAGGAGAAGCAGGCAAAAGAGCAGAAGAAGCAGAAGAAGCGGGAGGATGAAGAGAAGATAAAGCAGGGGGTGGCAGAATTTCTTGCTCAAGAGCAGAAAGATAAAAATATAAACGAGCTAGAAGGAAAGCGCGGTCAAAAGTTGAGGGAGCTAGAGGGGAAGGGCGATCAACAGCAGCAGAATCTGAAAAGTGATGGTGCGCATAAGGGCAGTAGCGCAAAAAAAAATCTGCTGCAAGTAGAGCTAACTAAGGAAGAATTAGCATTAGCCAAAAAATTAGAGCAATATGAGCATTTTTTGATGCCAAAAGAGTTAGATTCTCTTGATGTGAAACCTGATCCCAATGCGCCGTATTATCATAGGAATCAGCACGATACAGTAGACGATGTACGCGAAAAAAAACGCGAAAAAAACGAAAACATTTTCAGGAATAAGGTCAAGTCAATCTACAATCTGACTCGCGATCAAGGTAAGGAAGAAACAATATTAGCTTTTCCGGAAGTGTGTCGCTCCCTTTGTCAAGAGTTTGAGATGAAAAAAGTAATACTAAAGCAATTGGAGGATCGTAAAATACACGTGAGTAATATTGGATTATTCAGTGTATCTTCCATGTCAAAGATCGAAGAATCCGCGCATAATAAATCCTATATTAAAAACTTTATATCGGCTATACATGCAGAATGTATAGACTCATATTCTTTGTTTGCTAAAGACAACAAAAAATGTCCCGTCGACATTGCAACCATATCCAATATTATTGGGAAAATTAGTTTGGAAGATAAGGCAGATGTCTTTACGTTTCTGGCGCAAGAAATCAAAACATTTCATCAAGTTTTAGATCAAGATTATAATTACCAAATGCAGCCGTAAAGCCCCTAATTTACTATATGGGGATATAAGGCTAAAACGTTATGGACTAAGAGATAGGATTATGCCATCCTATTGAGATGAAAATAACGTATAAAACTAATAACAACATTTCATATTCATGTAAGTATCA
>CAMCJU010000106.1 GCA_945875085.1 Candidatus Phycorickettsia trachydisci | reverse complement strand
ATATACTTTAAGAATACCCCCCCCATCAAGCAAAACTCCTGATAAGGTCTTGACAGTAGGCCCTATAACAACAGTTGTCGATATTCCCCTTGCTTTAAATTTACCTTTGATGCCTCTTAAGTTAACAAGAGATAACGATAAGGTATGCGTCTCTGTTCAAGGATTTGAGACCGCATCAGTAGGATGTAAATACACCAAAGATCCCCATGAGTTATCGAAGTATGCTGGCTTTATGGGAGAGGTTGATCAGAAAGTTCAAAAATCCAAGCAAAATAGCGCTCTTTATGAAAAAATATATGAACAAACTAAAAAAGAGCTGCAATGTAATGATTTAAACAATTGCTATTCTAAATCAGTTCAAAATTCCAAAACGCTACTACCAATTTCTGCCCCTATAATTAATTGCGTCAAACAGATGCTGGTAAGATTCTTAGTTAGCGATAAAGTGTGCAGCCTTTCGGATAAGGAAGGCATAAATAGAGCATCGACTTCAAAAGATAGTGCCTTTTTTATTTTTCAGCAAAATCTTAGAAGAGCCGTAATGGCGCTATTAACGTTTTACGTTATGATTAATGGCACTAAGATATTTCTAGGTGGCATGGCTGATAAAGGAGCGATCATGGCGTTTGTATTTAAAATAGTCTTTGTGACGTATTTTTCTATCGGGATAAATCTTAGAGAAGGTGGTAATACTTTTAGCGGCATGATAGATATTGTATTTCCATTTTTATTCCAGGGAATAGGCGAAATAGCCAGCTGGATAATGAGTGCAAGTCCGTCAACTTTATGCACTTTTAACACCTCGGACTATAGTGGTGGAGAGAATTTATCCTTATGGGATGCGCTGGATTGTCGAGTTTCTTATTATATAGGTCTAAATGGCTTTGGCGATCTCTATACAGCTATGCGCAATACTGGCGTGATTGATGCCAGCAGCAGCGACCCTGAATTATCAGTAATAGACTTTTCAATACCGCCATATTTGTTATTATTCATTCCAGCTTGTTTTACCGGGAATTTATCACTAATTGCCCTAACCTTAAGCTTTCCAATACTTGTAATTTCTATCGCTGCATACATAGTACAATCATTTGTAGTATCTCTTCTTTTGATTACGGTTTTGGGCATACTAGCGCCATTAATTGTGCCTATGGCTTTGTTTGAGCAGACAAAGAGCTATTTTGAAGGCTGGAAGAAGATACTGATATCTTTTATCTTACAGCCTGCAGTTTCTGTTACTTTTAGTGTATTGATATTTTCAATCTACGACTGGGGATTCTATGGCACTTGCAAGTACAAAGCTATAGATATAATAATGCCTAATAAGTCAGTTTTAAGATCATTTTTTATTGACGTTGCGCAAGCGGATGAAAATTGCAAGAACACTCTAGGATGGTGGGTTTCTGATAAATTTGACTTTGGCGATATTACATCAATTACTCTAGAAAAGTTAAACAAAGTCAAAGCTACGGGAGCTGCCGGAGGGATTAAGGCCATAATGGGCCTTTCAAATACTCCCGGACAAGTAGAGACCGTAATACAAAATGGAAAAATGACATTAGACGCTTTAGAAAGCTTAGGGAACTACATGATTGACGGAACTTTTATAACGATTCCTACGGCTCCTTTAAAGGGATTTTTTCAAGTTGTTACTTCCATGCTAATTGCTTGTTTTTGTTTGTATGTAGGATATCAAGTTAGTGATCAATTAGCTAATTTTGCTGCAGACATGACCGGAGGCATAAGCTTAAAAGCCCTAACAACTAGCCCTAAAGAAAATTTCGATAATATTATGGCTGCTATTAAGGCAGGCGGAGATGGTGGCGCAGGGGCTGGTGGTGGCGCTGCTGGCGGCGGAGGCATGGGTGGCGCTGCTGGCGGCGGAGGCATGGGTGGCGCTGCTGGTGGAGGTATGCGCGGCGCAGCTGGCGGTGGCGGAGGTGGTAGCTCAGGTAGCTCAGGTAGTGGTATGGGCGGTAGTTCTGCAGATGGCGCCAGCAGAGCACCTGGCGCAGCTAAGGGCTCTGGCGCTGATGGGGCTACAGATAGCAGCAAAGACTCTGCTAAAGATTCTGGAGGGCCAAAAGTTACAATTAGTGGCGTAGACAAAGCTAACGTCAATGTTAGTGTTAATGGCGAGCAAATGGATCAAGACAAATTTAGCGTTGAGGCTGCAAAACCAAGCGCTCCACCACCACCGTCACGCAGCAGCGCTAGCGATAGTAATGGCGATAGTAAGGTTAGCACGCAAGTAAAAAGCATCAGCATCACAAGTGGTTCACAAGGGGCGCAAGTAAAGTCCAGTGGAATAGACCAAGATAACATAAATGTTACTCATAATGGAAGGCAGATCGGTAAAGAGAGTTTTAGCCTTGAAGATGCAAAACCAAGCGCTCCACCACCGTCACGCAGCAGCGATAGCGATAGCGTAAGTATCCCTAGTGATAGCAAGAGTGATCAGGGCAGTAGCACGCAAAGCCTAAGCATCTCAAATAGTTCAGGGCAATTCAAAGCAGAAGCTGGTGGAATAAACGCAGATGTTAAAGTCAATGGCAAGGATATTAAAGTTGAAGGGGGGGGGGATAAAGATGAATAAAATCTTAATTTATTTGATATTAATTGTAACTCCTATTGTAAGTTTTGCTAGCTACGATGGAAATCCTTGCGCAGATTATATTGGCGATCTTTCGAAAGATGATTTTGACCATTTAAGACAAAAGACTATTTACGGCTATGTCCTTGATACCATTAATATGAAGCAAGTTGACTCTTGCGCAGCATCTAGTGATGAGCTGAAAGTTTGTATAAAAAAAACCGGAGCTGCAGATTGGACAGACTGTAGCCCATATACTTTTCGCAACCGCACCTCCATCTTAGCTTCTAGCCTGGATAATGAGTCCTTAAAAATAGATTTGTTAGCAAACTTAAGGCTTAATACAATGTCTATAGACGAGGCAGATAAATTGTGCTTAACAATGGAGACAATATATGGCCAAATGCCATTAGTATGCAAAAATACTCCCCCCCTATACAAGCGAGCAGCGCAGACAGCTGCCGATGCTAAATCTTGCTCTCCTAGTTCTTGTGCTATGAACGTCACCTCTTCAAACAGTCAGTTGCTATTTAATTTTTCAGGTCGTATGATGCAGTGCGTGCGAGAATCTTTAGATGGTCTGTTCTTTGAAAATACACTCTGTCCTAGTAATTTTCAACTAAATAACTTTGCGACAGTAACAAATTACTTAAAAAAAATTATTTTTACTTTACTGGCAATGTATA
>CAMCJU010000105.1 GCA_945875085.1 Candidatus Phycorickettsia trachydisci | reverse complement strand
TATTATAAATATTACTAGCGAATTAGGCATCGGCTTTATTTACAAATCATCATTTGATAAAGCTAATCGCAGCTCTTCTAAAGGTCCAAGGGGAGCTGGTCTAGATGCTTCTTTGAAGATATTTGCAGCAATTAAGGAAAATTTTGGTTGTCCAATTTTGACAGATGTGCACAAGGAAGAGCAGTGCGCCATTGTTGCTGATTATGTTGACGTGCTCCAAATTCCAGCATTTTTATGTAGGCAGACAGATTTATTGCAAGCAGCAGCAGAAACTGGCAAGGCTGTTAACGTGAAAAAGGGGCAATTTTTGGCGCCGCATGATATGAAAAATGTCGTGACTAAGCTCCAGCAGTTTGGCGCTAAGGATATTATGCTCTCAGAGCGTGGCACGTGTTTTGGCTATAACAATCTTGTCTCAGATATGCGCTCTTTGGTTATTATGGCGCAAACTGGAGCTCCTGTGATTTTTGATGCTACGCATTCGGTGCAAACTCCAGGAGGTCTTGGCAGCAGCAGTGGTGGGCAAAGGGAGTTTGCTCAGGTCCTTGCTAGTAGCGCTGTGTCTGTTGGTGTTGCTGGCGTTTTTATGGAAGTCCACCAAGACCCTGATAATGCCCCTAGTGATGGACCATGTATGTTGCGTCTTGATGATCTGCGCAAGGTATTGCAAAAATTGCAAAGATATGATGCAATTAGCAAGGAATCTAAGTATTAGCGATAAAAGAGATGATTTCTAAAGAGCTAGTAAAGTCTTGCGTGCAGCAATTTACATCGTCCATTTCTGAGATTATAATTAGTAATCAAACAGTTAGTTTTAGCATTTATGCTGACGATGGTCTTGATAATGCCCAAAAAACAAAACAAGAAATTGAAGTATTACTACACAGAATCTTTCCTGAAGCAAAATTTTTGATTTCAATTACCAACAGAGATAATAAGCCGATAAAACAAACCCTGCCCTTAGTTGCTAAAATTATATTAGTCTCTTCTTGCAAAGGGGGGGTGGGTAAGTCTACTATTAGCGCTGCTTTGGCAGGTTATTTGCATGACAAAAATAAAAAAGTAGGCTTACTTGATGCCGATATTTATGGCCCTTCAATACCAGAAATGGTTGGTTTAAAAAGTTTTTCTCCACAGATTGTAGAAGGTAAAATTATTCCACCAGTTGTACAAGGAGTCAAAGTTATGTCCATAGGCTTTTTAGCTTCCAATGATGGTGCATTTATTTGGCGTGGTCCGATGCTTACAAAGGCAGTGGTGCAATTATTTTCTGCCGTAGAATGGGGCGATTTAGATTATTTAATAGTAGATACTCCGCCAGGCACTGGAGATGTACATATTAGTATTTTAAGTACTTACCAGGTAAGTGGGGCGATTATTGTAACGATGCCCTCGCAGATTTCGGCTAGTGATGTTGCAAGATGCATAGATTTATATCATAAATTTAATACCAATATCTATGGAATTATTGAAAATATGAGCTATTACCAGGAAATGGATCGTCAAGTCGCGATATTTGGCGCTGGTGGCGGAGATATGCTCTCTAGGCGTTTTGCCTTGCCCTTGATGTCAAAAACAAGAATAGTTCAAGACTTGTCACAATTCGGCTTTCCTGATTTGCATAAGGAGTTGGGGATAGATTTTGGAATTTTATAGAATATTGTAGTAGTGGCAATTATCGAAGAGGGAATATGTAGAATTCAAAGCATTAATTCCAAGGGCATGGGCCTTGGCGTTTCGCAGCAAGGCAGGGTTGAGGTTCCTTACGCTCTTGAGGGTGAGTTGGTGCGCTTTGCAAGGCATAAGTATCGTAATTCTACTAATTGCGTTTTGACGGAAGTGCTAGAGAGCTCCTCTAGGAGAATAGAGCCAGTGTGCGAGTATTTTGGCAAATGCGGCGGATGTTTGCTACAGCATTTTGGCGCCGAAGAATATCTTAGCTTGAAGCAAAATATGGTAATTGATGCTTTAGAAAAGCTCCAGATCAAGGGTAATATTTTGCCGCTGATAACTGTGCCTAGTCAAAATCGCCGCCGTGCTAACCTAGAGGCTGTAAAAAAAGATGAGCAAATCTATATGGGATTTCATAAATTCCATGCCAATCAAATAGTTAACATTAATCATTGTCCCGCTCTGCTTCCTGATTTATCAAAATTGCTAGCGCCTCTTAAGGCGATGTTGTCTAAAATTTTACAGCACAAGCAAAAGGCCCAGATTTTTTTAACGCAAGCAAGTAATGGCATTGACATAACTCTTGAAATTTACAAACAAAAGCGCCTTGAGGAAGAGCAAAGGAGTTGCTTGGCGGTTTTTGCGCAAGAAAATGGGCTAATTAGAGTGGTATTTAGAGCAAAAAAGTTTACAGATACCGTCTTTCAAGAGCAAAGACCTTATGTGCTATTTGATGGAGTTCAGGTCGATATTGATGCGTATTGTTTTTTGCAAGCAAGTTTTGCTTCTGATAAAATTTTGCAGGATTTGGTTTTAAAATACGCTCATGAATCGAAAAAGGGTCTTGATCTGTTTTGCGGTAGGGGTACTTATACTTTGCTGCTAAGTAGGATAATGCAAATAGATGCCCTGGAATCTGATCCCAAGGCCATTGAGGCGCTGCGCCTAGCTGCCATCAAAGCTGATAGAATTGTGAATTTAGCCAAAAGGGACCTGTTTGAAAATCCACTATCAATTCATGAGCTTTCTGGATATGATTTTGCCGTGATAAACCCCCCCAGAGCAGGCAGCGCAAAGCAAATAGCAAGTATGGCAAAAAGCGATATATCTAAAATAGTTTACGTATCATGCAATCCTGATACTTTTGCTCTTGACGCTAAGGTTTTGCTCGAAGGTGGATATTTGCTAAGAGAAGTAACGCCTTTGGATCAATTCTATTGGAGCCCTCATATTGAGGTGATTGGTTTTTTTCAAAAATAGCAGCTATTAGCGTTGCTGACAAATGGCAATAGAGTATAAAGAGGTAACCTTTGCGGCTATTTTATTTATGTCTTTTTCGAGCTTTTTCGCAGCATTTGGTGGCGCTTTAGGCGGCGCTTTCGGAGGGGGTATTTTCTCGACAGTAGGGCGCTTCGCCGGCAAGATGCTGGGCCAATATTTTGATAACACAAGCTATACTCCGCCCCAGCATTATCAGTACAAAAAGCAGCTTGAGATGTTGTTTTTAGACCTTGATTTTTATGCCAAGCCCATACCTTTAGTTTTTGGAAAAGCAAAGAGCTGCGGGACGATTATTGGGTCAGAGCCTTTACGTGAGGTTGAAGAGACCTCCAGCTCTGCTAGATATTTTAGCGATTCCAGCGTAAGAAGTAATAATCATGTTGTGAG
>CAMCJU010000104.1 GCA_945875085.1 Candidatus Phycorickettsia trachydisci | reverse complement strand
TATTGGCAAGAAATGGAAATTTGCCATTTTTATAGTCAATGCCAGCTTTTTTTAAGTCCTGCTCAGTAGCGCCAACGCTAGCAACTTCTGGCGAGGTGTAAATAACGCTCGGTATTGTTTTATAGTTTACATGCCCCTTCTGACCGGCCATAATCTCTACGGCAGCTATCGCCTCTTCTTCAGCCTTATGCGCCAGGCTAGGACCAGATATAACATCCCCGATGGCAAAAATTGACTCTACGCTAGTTCTATAATTAGAGTCAACTATAATTTTGCCGCTTAAATCCACGGTTACTTTAATCTCATCTAAGCCTAGATCTTGGGTAAAAGGCTTCCTGCCTACAGCGACCAAAACAATATCTGCGCTAAATTCTTTAACGCTCTTGTCTGTAATTGACTCGGCAATCAGCTTGACCCCCTCGCCATGCATCGTTGCGCTGTTTACTTTCGTGCTAAGTATAAAATTCATACCTTGTTTTTCTAGCGCCTTATGCAAATGGCTAGCAATTTCACTATCCATCATGGGTAGCAAACAGTCACCATATTCAATGACTGTTACTTGCGAACCTAAACGACGCCATACAGAACCCAATTCAAGGCCAATATATCCCGCGCCAATAACAACCATCGTTTTTGGAACTTGCGCTAAACTCAAAGCCTTTGTCGAAGAAACAATTCTTTGCTCATCAATGCTAACATTAGGCATCATCGCCACCTGCGATCCAGTAGCAATCAATATATTACTTGCCGAAAGCTGAATTTTATCATCAATTAGCACTTTATTTGGCGCAATAATCTTGGCATGACCTGTAAATTTTTGCACTTTATTTTTCGCAAAAAGAGCCTCTATCCCCTTACATAAATCTGCAACAACCTGATCTTTTTTCTCCATCATGGTCTTTAAATCCAAAGAAACTTGAGCTTTAATGCCCATCAAAGCAAAATCATACAAGGCCCCATCATAGGTTTTTGAAAAATGCAGTAATGACTTTGAAGGAATGCATCCTACATTCAAGCAAGTTCCCCCTAAAGTGGCTCTTTTTTCAATGCAAGCTACTCTCATGCCAAGTTGCGCTGCTTTTATTGCTGCTGTATATCCTCCAGGACCAGCTCCTATAATAATTAAATCAAAAGTATCTTGCATATTAGTGTTTTTATCGTATTTAAAAATTTGATTTATTAGCCGCTTCTAATTCTTTTTTCGTATTTACTCCTATTGAATACTTGCTATCATTATTTATGATATACGATATCTTATGAGCATTTTCATTGAGTATTTTGACAATCTTTGTAAGATAATATTCATCTGTCGCTAATTTATCCTCCTGAAGAACCTTGGGTAAAAACTTATGCAATATGCTAGGGGCAAAAGACATCAGCGCTGAATTGCACAGCTTAATAGCCTTTTGCTGTTGTGATAAATTGCGATATTCTACTATCTCTAAAACTTCAGAGTCACTACTTATAATCCTTCCATATGTATTTTCCTGCTCTTGCATTGAGGCTAAAGTCACGCAGCTATAATCAGTATGCGAAATAGCTTGAAACATTTTGTCTATTATTAGACTATCAATAAAAGGATGATCTGCATAAACGATCGTAACAAAACTATCTTTTTTTATTTGCTCTAACGCGCAAAAGACTGCATGCGCAGTTCCTAAGCGCTCATTTTGCAACACTAATTGACACTTTGGATATTTATACAAATAAGGAATCAAAGCATCAGAATGAACCAGAACCACATCAGGCGTCGATTCAAAGGCAGCGGGCACAATCCCGTCTAACATAGGAATGTTTTTCACCAATTGCAGGGGCTTGGGCAAAATTGAGCTCATGCGAGATCCTTTGCCCGCGGCCAAGATCACTACCTGCTTATTCATCGTTAGCTAAGTTAAGCTTTTCATACAACTTATCGGAAATTTCATAATTTCCATAAACTTTCTGTACATCATCACTTTCTTCTAAGGCATCGACTAATTTAAGCAAACTTTTCAATCTATCTTCATCGTCGATTAATACTAAATTTTTAGGACGCCATCCAATACTGACAGAAGCTGGATCGCTCAGGATACCTGAAATTTCGTCCATCACTTGCGTAAAATCTTCAATAGAAGTGTAGAGAGTGTGCGAAGATCCTTCAGAGACAACATCCAAAGCGCCTACATCTAAAGCTATCTGAAGCATTTCTTCTGGATCTTTGCCTGGCAAATGATATAAAATAATACCCAAATGCTCAAACATAAAGTTAACGCTGCCAGTTTCACCTAAATTGCCGCCGAATTTAGTAAATGCAGCACGAACATCTGAGGCGGTGCGATTTCTATTGTCTGTCAAAGCCTCGACTATCAAGGCTATCCCACCACTGACAAAACCTTCATACCTCATCTCAAAATACTGGTCTTGATCATTAGCCCCGCTGGCCTGCTTGATAGCCTTATCGATTCTATCCCTAGGAAGATTTGCCCCGCGCGCTGCTGCGATTGCATGCCTAAGCTTGCTATTCATAACAGGATCAGGAGAGCCGCTCCTAACGGCGGTGATTATCTCTCTTATTAATTTGGTAAAAATTTTGGCACGCTTCTGATCTTGCGCGCCTTTTCTGTGTTGAATGTTTTTAAATTTAGAATGTCCAGCCACTTTTTTTACAATACTTTAGAATTTAAACCCTAATGACATTAACATATTGCGAGTTTCGCATAACGGCAACCCAAGAATATTAGAATAAGAACCGCTGATAAACTCCAAAAAACCACCAGCAATCCCTTCTAGCGCGTACCCACCAGCCTTGCCAAGTCCTTGTTTGCTGTTAATATAGTAGTCAATTTCTTCACTAGTTAGTCTCTTGAATTTCAAAATACTACATACAGTCTTGAATCTTTTGCTAAGGCCTTGCGCGTCCTTCTTGATAACGCACACTGATGTGTAAATACGACTTCTACGACCTGATAACTTATTAATACAATAGCGCACCAAATCGTCATCTTTAGCCTTTGGCATGATAGTTCTGCTAACGCAGGCCACCGTATCTGCCGCTATTAAGAAACCTGCATCTATTTTATCAGCAACTTCCATAGCTTTTAGCGCTGCTAGTCTTTGGGATAATTTATTAGGAAGCTCTCCTGTTAAAGGCGCTTCGTCGATGTAGGCTGGAATAATTTGATCTGGCTTGATTCCAATACGAGACAACAGACTCAAGCGAGAAGGAGATTCTGAGGCAAGAATAAGAGGAAGCATTTTATTTGTGCCTATGGATTATTCTACCTTTAGTCAAGTCATAAGGGGTCATTTCGATCTTAACTCTATCGCCAACTAATATCCTGATTCTATTTTTTCTTATTTTCCCAGCTATATGACCAATTATCATATGCTCGTTAACAAGCTTGATTC
>CAMCJU010000103.1 GCA_945875085.1 Candidatus Phycorickettsia trachydisci | reverse complement strand
AGTAGTAGTAGTCTTGATCGCTCTTCATTTTTTGGCGGATATGGGTTAAATAGATTGGCCTCCTTGCGCTCTTTTCGTAGGTGGCAAAGGCCCTTCGATGCAAGGCTAGATGCTGCTAGTCATGAAATTGATTGGCCGCGTATGCTAAGTATATTTGCTAAAATGATGAAACAGGCTTTAGGCGAAAGTAGCAGCGTGACCCCTAATTTGTCTTTGAAGTTAAAGCCAGTTTTTAAAACTCAGCCAATTCCTGCGCTGACAAAATTACTTAATGGGGGGATGGTTGGTAATCCTCATCAGTCGCCTCGGTATGATTATAAAACCCTTTGCGATTCTATTGAGCGATGTAAGAAGCCCTACGGACCATTAGGCGCTTTTCTCCGAAAGAATTATAATAGAAATATGCTTGACTTTAAGGTTCCTGTAGGCCCAGATCAAGAACCTCTGTCTTTAGTAACCTCTTTAGGTAATTTGCCCTTAGAAGACAATGTTGCTGAGCAGCATTCCCAGAAATTTTCGTCAAAGGACTTTAAAAAAAAACAAGTTTCTGTTGAGCAAGACAGCGACCTGAAGTCTCGAGCAAAAGTGTCGCCTGCTCAGCAAATTGTTTGGCGACTTGCGCCGCCGAAATATTTCTGGCCGAATAAGAGCTATTGGTGGCAGACCTCTTCGAAAAAAACTTTTGATGAGTCGCAAAACCCTCCGTCCGTTTCGAACAAACCTGCTGATGGGCAAAAAATATTATTTAAGACGCCAACTGGCCTTTTTAAATAATAAAAACTTGGGTGCCATAAATTTTATTGATTGAATTTTTTTCAAACAAGCATGTTTATATTTCTATGTCTTTTTAGTCATATGCTTAAGATTTATATCATTGACATGCATTTATTTTTTGGCTATGATTATATACAACTAAATTGAAATACAAATATATGTCAGGATCTACTTTTCGCTCTTTTCTCAGTCCTTTTTCCAGTTCGCGTCCTTTTTTCAAACAAGGCGCGAATATTGCTCCTAATAAGAATGAATTTTGGCTCCCTGCCGACGATTTTCAAGATATTCACCGGATTTTTCAAAATGCTCTTGGCCCAGTTTCCTCTTCCAGTGCCTCGTCTTATGGATCTTTTAAGGATTTTGTCTATAAGCCTATTGTCGATGAAATTGCTCCAGCGATATTGCAGATACAGCAGCAAGTTCATAAAAATGAAAATCCACTTGATTACTCGGGCGGCAACCCTGGGCCGGCGATTAGTAATTTTATGGAAGGCGAGCAGGATCTTGAGTCCCTGAGTCAGTCACAAAGTTTTTTTAAAAACCAGATCAACAAAGTCGCTATTCGGGAAGGTGAGTTTCAGAAGAAGCTTGCTGAGGATCAGGTTCAGCCGAGGCTTAAGGCAGTTGAGAAGGAGTTAGGGATTGATGATAAAAGTGTTGGCTTGAGCCAAGATAAACATTTCTTTTTGCGTAAGAATCAAGGTCAATACGGTAATTTTTCTCAGCCAGCATCTTTGGAGCAGGAGTGGGGTGATGTTGAACCGTACATAGAGATTTTTCTCAAAAAGATTGGCGCGTCTCAAGGTGTGCATGCTAGTCATTCTTCCGACAATTCTTCGTATTCCAATTCCTCGTCTTTTAAGGATTTTGTCTATAAGCCTTACTCGCCAGCGCCAGTAGCCGCCCTGCAGCAGCCAGTAGCCGACCAGCAGCAGATAGCGCCAGACCAAGACTTATCGAAAGAATGCTATGGTCCTGAAGATGCGCTGCACGACTATACTGATCAATCTCTGTATTATAATCAATCAGATAGCTCGAAAAGCAAAAAATCTAATGCGCCTCCTAAAGATACGCTGCAAGTGAACGCCTACCGTCAAGAAGGCCAAGCTAATCAGCAGCAGAACCAAGAGGGGCACTTTTTTAAGAAAGCTTATGACAATGCTAAGAAGTATTTTACGCCTCCGCCCCAGCTCATGAGTCTTGACAAGATAGAATTAACGCAGAAGCAAAAAAATCAGATTATACAACGGAAGAACCCCGCGCAGACGCAACTCACCCTAGAGCACCTCCAAAAACTGCAAAAAAATCAAAATAAAATCACAGTCGGGAATTACCTCTACCAGTCCAATGGCTTATACCAACAATTTTCAAGTAGTAAAAAATAGTTCACAACAATTCTAAAAGAGTCATATAATTACTATT
Organism: Candidatus Phycorickettsia trachydisci; assembly: GCA_945875085.1. Taxonomy (GTDB): domain Bacteria; phylum Pseudomonadota; class Alphaproteobacteria; order Rickettsiales; family Rickettsiaceae; genus CAMCJU01. The sequence continues at coordinate 1,193 of CAMCJU010000103.1, read as the reverse complement.
GAGAAAATCAAATCAGGATAATTATATGAAGACACTCGTTGGACAAAAGGCGCCTAATTTTTCTGCAAATGCAGTTCTAGGCGATAATACTATAGATGCAAATTTTAACTTATACGATGATATAAAGGGCAAAAATTGCATCTTATTTTTCTACCCATTGAATTTTACCTTCGTTTGCCCATCGGAGGTTATTGCGTTTAATAACCGCTTGGGAGAATTTGCCGCACGTAACACTAAGGTCATCGGCATCAGTATCGACTCGCATTTTTGTCATTTGGCGTGGAAGAATACCCCGCATAACAAAGGTGGTATAGGCAAAATACAATTTAGCCTTGTTGCAGATATCACAAGAAACATCTCAAATAGTTATGGCATATTAAACGATGATGGAATTGACTACAGATGTACGGTATTTATTGATGAAAATCAGATAGTGCGCCATATGTCAGTTAACGATCTTCCTATTGGGCGAAATGTTGATGAAATATTAAGGATTATTGATGCTTGGGAGCATGTTAAAGAGCATGGCGAGGTATGTCCTGCCGGTTGGAGCAAGGGGAAAACGGCAATTCAAACAAGCTCTTCAGGGATATCGGACTACTTAACATCGCACGCTGAAGATCTGTAAGGAGAAAGAAATGTTTGCCAAACTTTTTGATGCCTCGCCTCAAATTACTTATTCGCAGGAGACTATTGACACCCTAAGGCTAATACGCAGTCAAAACATAGGCAATAAGACGTTCCTGGAGCTTATTAAAGTTTTTGGCAGATCTTCCTGAGGCAATTAAGCATGTTCAGGAGATGTCGCTCAAGGGGGTAAGAAAAAGCCGATTGTTTTATGCAGCCTGGCGGATGCTAAAATTGAAATTCAAAAAACCCATGAAGTTGGCGCGCGCATAATTGCCTATTGTGATGCGTTATATCCTAAGTTGCTTCGTCACATATCTGACCCTCCTGCGATTATAAATACTCTTGGGCAGCATACTTTGCTCAATTCAAAGACGGTTGCAATAGTGGGGGCTAGAAATTGCTCTATTGCCAGACTTCCTCTTTACCAAATGCAGCCGTAAAGCCCCTAGTTTTAACTATGGGGATATAAGGCTAAAACGTTATGGACAAAGAGATAGGATTATGCTATCCTATTGAGATGAAAATAACGTATAAAACTAATAACAACATTTCATATTCATGTA
>CAMCJU010000102.1 GCA_945875085.1 Candidatus Phycorickettsia trachydisci | reverse complement strand
GGCAACAAAAACGCCAACGACCCCACCGTGAAAAGACATCCCCCCTTCATAGGTTTTTAAAATCAACACAGGATTTGCAAAATATTTTAAAGGATCGTATATTGAGACGTAAAAAAGACGCCCTCCTAATATAATTCCCACTATCAGCCATGAAATAAAATCATCAAATTGATTTGCCGTAATGCTAAGTTTGTACTTGGAAATTAACGACTTACAATACATAGTACCAAGGATGATGCCCGCAACATAAGATAGCGAATACCACGAAATAGCCAGATGCCCTATGGGTAAAATAATCGGATTTATGTCAGGAAAAGCAATGCCCATTTTGATATTAGCCCTGATGCAAGTTTATAAGTTTGCGTCCTATTCTGCGCACCTCCCAGTCAAGATCTACGCCTAATTCTTGCTGCACTTTTTGTTTTACAAGATCGCCTAAAGCCTCTAGATCATAAGCGCTAGAACCTCCTAAATTAATTAAAAAATTACAATGCAGCGGTGAGATTTGCGCCATATTCAAAGTATACCCCCTCATGCCCACTTTGTCTATAAGCTGCCAAGACTTTTGATTCGCCGGATTGGCAAAAAGGCTGCCGGCAGTTTTCTGACCAATTGGCTGAGTTTTTTTTCTCTCTAAATTAATCTTATCCATTGAATCTTTTATTTGCTCTTGATTACCTTTAGTAAATGGAAATGAGGCTGCAACAAAAACTAAGGGCTCTTTTAAATTATTCCCCCTGTATTTAAAGCCGATATCAGCCCTAGTTAACTTGCGCCAACTACCATCACGCCTAAGGGCAATAACCTCTTGAGCAATATCACAAAACTCCCTGCCATAAGCCCCAGCATTCATCGCAATACCACCACCAATCGTCCCTGGCACACCTACTAAAAATTCAAACCCTGTAATCGAATTTTGCAAGCAAAAATGTGCTAAATTATAATTTAAAGTCGCAGCGCCAACGCTCAAAAAACCCTCTTCATGGTTAATATAATTAAAGTTACTACCAAGCTTGATCAGCGCGCCTCTAAGGCCGCCGTCTCTAATAAGCAAATTAGATCCTGCGCCAATAACGCTTAAATCATACTCCTTAGGCAAAGATGATAAAAAATATTGCAAATCTTGTAAATCTTGCGGTTTATAAAAAATATCAGCTGGACCTCCAACTTTTAGCCAAGTAAGATCAGCTAAATTGTAGTTAAATTTAATGCTACCACGGCAGTTTTGCAAAAATAATTTCAATGAAGCTCTATCCATATTTGCTAATTATGCAATTTTCGCAAGTTGCCCTCAAGGCTTTGTGCATAATACGTTATATCTCCAGCTCCCATCATAAGGATGATATTTTTACCAGGTAGTCTTGAGATAATCTGCGGCAAGTCATCGATCGAGCTCAAGGGATGCGCATTAGGATGGCTTATCTTTTGAGCAAGCAAAAACTGATCTATCTCTGTAGGGTTTTCTTCCCCGGCGCCATAAATCTTAGTGATATAAACTACATCGGCCAAATCAAAGCATCTAACAAACTCCCCTAGCAGACTGGCCACCCTAGAATACCTGTGGGGCTGACAAATGGCTATTAGCTTAGCTTTGCTTGAGTCTGCTAAATATTTGGCAGTCTTTATGGTCGCCTTGATTTCCTCAGGATGATGGGCGTAGTCATCTATTATAATAGTATCTTGATATTGACCAACTTTAGAAAAGCGCCTCTTGACTCCACCAAATGCCTTGAAAGCTTCTTGAATAACCCTAGGGCCAAAATCCATTTCTATCGCAATAGCAATTGCTGCTAGTGAATTTAAGATGTTATGTACCCCTGGAACCGATAAGTATATGTCGTGAATTACTATATCACCTCTACCAATCCCAGAGCCAGAGATCTTCACATCAAAGACAGAATTAAAACCATCCATGCGCACATTAAATGCTCTGACGTTGGCATTGGGACTATCTAGGCCATAGGTAATAATTTTTTTAGCAGTTATCTCATTTATTAAATTCTTAACATTAGCATGGTCAAGGCAAGCAACGACAAAACCGTAAAAAGGAATATTAAGAATAAACTGGCGAAAGGCGTCAAGTAAATTATCAAAAGATCCATAAAAATCCAAATGCTCTGGATCTATGTTGGTAATGACTCCTATAGTAGCTGGAACTCTTATAAAAGTAGCGTCAGACTCATCGGCCTCTGTGATCAAAAAATCACTATTACCAGTATATGCGTTAGTATCCTTGCTGTTAATTATACCTCCATTAATAACCGTCGGATTAATGCCCGCAGCTTCAAAAATATGGGCTATCATCGAAGTAGTAGTGGTTTTGCCGTGGGAGCCGGAAATAGCAATGCAAGTTTTAAAGCGCATAATCTCAGCAAGCATCTCAGATCTTGGGATAATTTGCAGACCAAGCCTATTTGCCTCCATAAGCTCTATATTATTTGCCTTTATTGCCGTGGAAACTACAGCATATTTCGCATTTTGCAAGTGGGCCTTATCATGTGAATCAAAAATTTCAACACCTAACTGCCTTAGGTGATCTGTATTTAGATTGTTCGACAAATCAGAACCTTGAACCGTATAGCCTAAGGCATGCATGATTTTTGCAATGCCGCTCATGCCAATTCCTCCGATTCCTATAAAATGTATACAACCAAGCTTGCCCGATAGCTTTTTCTTTTCTAGTAATCTCATAATTTTTCCTGGATCCATTCTCCGGTAGAGTTTTGAATATAATAATTACTACTAACGCAAGAGGCGCTACCTTGCAACTGGATTGCCAAAGACCTATCTTGCTCTGTAAACATTAACACTACTTTTTTGCACCCTTGAATCGCAACGTCAAATCTCTCAAGCAAAACAAGCGTATCAAAACTCGGGTCTTGAAAATGATCACAGGCAATAACAATCGGCTGCATTTCAATTAGGTTATCAGTGCTTAGTGCATGGGGGGTAAATCCTTGCTGAGAAAATGTCCAGAGCATATTATCAAGGGCTACTGCGGTTTGCTCATTTTTAGTTATAACAAGTGTCCTTAAGCCCTCCTTAAAACATTTGCTCAATAACAAACAAGCAGAGCGCAATAAGCTTTCTTTATTTGCTTGATATAATTTAATACTTTCAAGCACTTATAGAGTCCCCGTGAATTGTTTCTTTTTTTTGCAGCACTATGCTGGAAATTTTATTCGATACCTTTTTTCTGATTGTAATATTTAAATCAAAAACACTTAGCTTATCGCCTTTTTCAGGAATATAGCCTATTTTGTTGATGATTAATCCAGCAATCGTATTGGCATTATCCTCAGGTAACTGCCAATCTAATTGACGGTTAATTTCTCTAACAGTAGTATCGCCATCTACTATATATTTTTTTCCTACTTGTATTATGGATTTAAATGATTTTTCATCGTCATCAATATGCCCTACTATCTCTTCCAAAATATCGCGCAAAGTCACCATACCTTGCAGATCTCCATAC
>CAMCJU010000101.1 GCA_945875085.1 Candidatus Phycorickettsia trachydisci | reverse complement strand
GTGAAAAGCAAAAATTTAATGGCACGTCTTTTGTTCTTGGCTTGAAGCTAAAAGTATAGCGCCAAAGGTATTGCGCCTGTGAGGCGCAACTAGACAATCAGATAAAGCCTCATGACAAGGTAGGCAACCAAAAGCTCTGCGGCCTTCTTTTTCATGCTGGTCAAATTACTTCTAGCTTCTTGTAAAAGGCTTGGTTGCAGCATTAATTTTAAGATTTGATCAGCTAGAATCTCAGGTTTCAAATCTTTTTGCTCAAAGTGCCAGCTAGCTTCTGCCTGACTTAAGGCTTGCGCGTTGTATAGCTGATGGTTTTGCGCAGATGTTGGTAGCGGTACTAAAATAGCAGGTAAGCCAAGCTCGATTAGCTCAGAAATAGCCCCCGCTCCACTTCTTGCAATGACTAAGTGGGCCTGATTATATTTTAAATATATGTCCTGAAAAAAATCATTGATTTCTGCCTGGACTCCAATATCGTCATATTTTTTTTTCATTTGCTCACGACGGGCAAGGCTTGATTGTTGTATTATCTTGATTTCTTTGTTTGTCTGTTGTTTGAGCAGAGTTATTGTCTTGATCATCAGGTCATCAAAGTAGCTGGCCCCTTGACTGCCGCCTATTACTAAAATAGTAAACGGGGTTTGTGTAAAATCTTTCTCAAGTTTATATGCTGATATTTCTTGACGAATTGGGTTGCCAGTAATGACAATTTTATGCTTAACATTTGGGTCTATATTTTGAGTTTGCTCAAAGTTCAGAGCTATAAAAGCAGCCGATTTGGCAAACATTTTGTTCACCTTGCCAAGAAAGCAGTTTTGCTCATGTAGTACTATTGGAATTTTTAATAATCTAGCAGCAATAAGGGTTGGCAAAGTTGGATAGCCGCCAAATCCAACAACTATCAGAGGCTTTTCTTGCAGTAATATCTTGATGCTTGAAAATATCGCAAGTCCCATTCTGAATAAGGTTAAAATTTTCTGCCCAAAAGAAGCTTGAATCGAGCCAAGTTTCAAGACGAATGTTTTAATATGCATCGGCTTTGGTAGGTATTTCTCGCACCTTTGGTCGGTAATTAGAAATGTTTTAAGGTTTTGGCGTTCCAGTTCTTGGGCTGTGGCAATTGCTGGAAACAAGTGGCCGCCGGTACCGCCGCCAATTAGACAAATTTTGCGCATACTAATTTATAAAGTCATATTTATAGGGTTTTATTTTTTTGCGGGTGAAACTAAGAATAATGCCCATATTGATGCCCATGGCGATAATCGAAGATCCTCCATAGCTGATAAAAGGTAGGGTCATACCTTTAGTTGGCATAAGGTTTAGCGTAACTGACATATTGATTATCGCTTGTAGGGCAAATTGCGATATTATCCCAGAGCTTGCAAGCGCTACGTAGTAATCTTCTTGTTTTGCAGTAACGATTAATGTTTTAACTACTATGAAGCAAAAAATCATGGCAATGACTATGCAAGTTATGCTGCCGAATTCCTCTCCGGCAACAGCAAATATGAAGTCCGTATGTGAATCTGGCAGGGAGTGTTTAACTATCCCTTCACCAGGCCCTATTCCCTGAATGCCTCCTTTTTCATAAGCTAATAAAGATTTGCTTACTTGATAATTATTTGAAATATCGCCGATCATAAAAGTGTTGATGCGGTGCGCTACGTGCGGTAGAAAAGTATAGGCCAGCAAAAAGCCCCCCGCGCCAATGAGCATAATTATGCATGCTATTATAAAAGGCATACCAGAGATAAATATCTGCAGCATCCAGCTTGTTGAAGTTAGTATCAGCATTCCTATATCTGGCTGGATTAGTAATAAAAATGCTACTGCAAGATATAGCATTGTACTAATTGTGACTGCTGGAAACGTCATGTCTTCGAATTTGATGGATAAAATCCATCCCGAGAGAACTAAAAAAAATGGCTTGATAAATTCCGAAGGCTGAATGGATATGCCAAATATGCTAATCCACCTTTTTGCTCCTTTGATTTCAAAGCCATAAAACTTGACCGCTATTAATAAAATAATGCTGATAAGAAAACCAACGACTGACAGGCGGCGAATAGTTTTTTTATCTAACATCGAGGTAGATATAATAATAACGCTGGCTAAAGATAGATACATCAATTGCCTGATGATGAAGAAATATTCACCAAGGCCTATTCTGCCAGCAGACGCAGGACTTGCTGCCGTGACTAGTAATATACTGAAGCAAAACAAGCAGATCAATGCGTATAGTATGCTTTGATCCATGCTCTGCCACCAATTTATTAAGTGGCTTTGGATCTTATATAAATATTTACGTGCGGAAAATTTCATTACAAATTATAGGCTGCCAGCAAAGTTTTTATTGGCAAAATCCCAATTAATCAATTTTTCAGTAAAGATCTCCAGATAATTCATGCGCTTGTTGCGGTAATCTATGTAATAAGCATGTTCCCAAACATCGCATGTTAGGATTGGGTAAAGCCCATTTACTATAGGGGTCTGAGCATTAGCAGTTTTGCATATTTTAAGTATGCCGTCCTGGCTTACCAGCCAGACCCAGCCGCTACCGAATTGCGCAGCGCCAGCTTGCCTAAATTGCGCGATGAAGTTTTCAAAACTCCCAAAATCCTGGCAGATTTTCTCAAGCAAGGCTTCTTGCGGCTTTCCTCCTCCTTCAGGCTTCATGCAATGCCAGTAAAAAGTATGATTCCAGACCTGGGCTGCATTGTTAAATATTGCATCAAGATCTAAGTCGCTGGACTTATGTATAATTTCTTCCAAACTGTTGCTTTGGAGTTGGCTCTGCTCTAGTAGCGTATTTAAGTTATTGACGTACGTTTTGTGATGCTTTGCGTGATGATAGTCTAGAGTTTCGCTGGAGATATAAGGCTCTAGTGCATTTTGATCATAGGGCATATCTGGTAGAATAAAGGGGTACGACTTTTGGTCCGCTTCTTGGGAGAATGTTTTTTTAAGAAATGTTTTTGTATTAGGCATAAGGCTTGAAAAATAAGATTAACTTATCTACAAGTATACAAATAAAAATCTTATGAATAAAGAGCTAAGCTTCAAATCGCTGCAACTAAAAACAATTTTACAAATCTTAGTAGCTTATGGCGCTAAGTCTAGGCTAATTGGCGGATGTGTTAGGGACGCTCTGCTAGATGTAGTTACTGATGATATCGATATTGCTACTACTTTATTGCCCGATGAAGTGATGCGCGCGCTAGGAGAACAAAACATCAGAGTCCTGCCTACTGGCATCAAGTACGGTACCGTGACTGCTATTGCGCAAGGCGAGAAATTTGAAATCACCACCCTGCGCAAAGATATTAGTTGTGATGGCAGAAGGGCTAGCGTGGAGTATACAGGCGATTTTTTCCAAGACGCATTAAGGAGAGATTTTACAATTAATGCTTTGAGTTATTGTCCTACCGAGCAAAAAGTTTTTGACTATTTTGGCGGTTTGGAACATTTAAGGCAAAGGCGCGTTATTTTTATTCAGG
>CAMCJU010000100.1 GCA_945875085.1 Candidatus Phycorickettsia trachydisci | reverse complement strand
GCATACTGATCTAATTATTTCTTTGAGCCTCGATTCTACTTCGCCGATTAATATCTTTTTCCGATATTTTGGACAAAATACAATATGATACTTACATGAATATGAAATGTTGTTTTTAGTTTTATACGTTATTTTCATCTCAATAGGATGGCATAATCCTATCTCTTAGTCCATAACGTTTTAGCCTTATATCCCCATATAGTAAATTAGGGGCTTTACGGCTGCATTTGGTAATTGCCCTTAAACGATGCATTTTCTTCTGGCTTGTTGTCTTCTGCATGATCGTTTATGGGACCGATAGTTCTTTCCGATACATAATATAGATTGGTAAGCCGCTTTATAGTAGCAGGACGATGTTTTTTTATTGAGCCTTCCATTTTGCGATAAACTTCCTTCATCCCTGGAGTCGTCCATGTAGAATCATGAACTAGATCTTCTATTTTGTCATTCTTGTTGATATCAGCCCAACTATCTGGCTTTTTTATATCGCTCTGGTGTTTTGCCATGTATCTACTTTGCTTAATTATATTAAATAATAATACATTATATATTAAAACGATCAATGTAAAATACAGCTAAAAATACAAGCTAAATACTAGATATAGCTGAATAATTTATCTTGATAATTCTGCTGAAGCGATGTATTCTTGATAGTTGGGTAGTTGCGCAGTTGCAGATATTTATATAATGGTGTTATTACTTGAAAAGGTATCTGAGGAAAGTCCGGACTCCAAGGAAAAATAGTGCTGGATAACGTCCAGCCAGGGACTTTGATTTAAAAGTCCCTGAGGGAAAGTGCAACAGAAAATATACCGCCTGAAATTTCAGGTAAGGGTGAAAAGGTGCGGTAAGAGCGCACCGCAGGATTGGCAACAGGCCTGGCATTGTAAACCCCACTAGGAGCAAGACCAAATAGATATGGCGCTACATTTGAAAATAGTTGTTCCTGCTAGATGCTTTTTAGCATGCGTCATATGGGTAGGTTGCTTGAGGCAAATGGTGACATTTGCCCTAGATGAATAACTGCGGGATAATTTATTATCTACAAAATCCGGCTTATAGGCTACCCAAAAATAACATTAAAATGAATGAAATCATACCAATGGTTAGTCAGTTGATTACTCGCTTGCGCCGCAGCATCGGGCAGAAAAATATTCAAGGATATATCTTGCCCTCAAAAGATGAATTTCAAAATGAATTTGCCCCTGATAAAGCCAATAAACTAAAAAGCATTACTAATTTTTCAGGATCCAATGGTTTGCTAGTATTGCTGCAAGATTACGGACTGTTTTTCACTGACGGTAGGTATCTTGAGCAAGCTGCCAAAGAATTAGATCAGAATATTTTTACAATTTTTGATATATCTTTGCTAAAAGATTTTCCATGGGATAAATATTTAAAGAAAGGTCACGGGCAAGATGGTGCGCAAGAAAATGTGCTAGGCTTTGACCCTTTGCTCTTTACAAAACAAAGTCTAAAAGTTTTTCATAACCTGCAAACTCGCCCCATAACATTGAGTATTTGGCAGGATCATCAGCATAAACAAAGCGATATATTTGTTTATTTGCCAGAGTACAGTGGCCAATTCGCGCAAGAAAAGATCTTGCAACTTAAGGATCGCTTACGCAAGGGGGATGATGGTGAGCAGAATTATCTTATTACAGATACATCTTTTATTTGCTGGTTACTGAACTTGCGCTCCAGAGCTGATAGTTGCATAGGAATGTTTGATAGCTATCTAATTGTTTCCCGTGGAACAATTGACCTATTTGCAGATATTGAGATAAGCGATGAGGTTGCTAGATATTTATCGAGCTTAAATGTAGAATTACATAGCTCTAAGGAGATATTGGCCTATTTGCAAGCATCAGCTACCAAGCAATTTCTAGTTGACGAAAGTACTTGCTCGATCGCATTTTTGCAAGAGCTTACAGATTTTAAGCATGATAATTTTTATAAAATTTGGCAAGCTTGTAAGAGCATGAAGGAAATACATTATTTTCAAGAGGCTCATATAAGTGATGGTGTGGTTTTGTGCGAGTTATTTGCTTGGCTAGAAACAATGCCAGAAGTTTTAGAGTTTGATTTATCTAACAAACTAATTGACTTAAGAAAGCAGCAGGCTGGCTATCTTAAAGAAAGTTTTCCTGCAATTTGCGGCTATCTGGAAAATAGCTCCATAATACATTACCGAGCCTCAAGTTCAGCAAGCAAAAAGATTGCAGATTCGGGGATATTACTGATCGATACCGGAGGACATTACTATGGCGGGACAACTGATGTTACAAGAACGTTATTCATAGGAGATCAATCAAGCAAGCCTGATGAGAAGATAAAGCATTTTTACAACCTAGTGTTAAAGGGGCATATTAATCTTGCTATGAGCAAATTTAAAAAAGGATGCAGTGGTCAGAATCTAGATATATTAGCAAGAATCCCTTTATGGCAAGATTTTGTTGACTATCCGCATTCTACTGGGCATGGAGTGGGTAATTTCTTAAGCGTACATGAAGGGCCGCAAGGCATTAGTTTGTTTAACAATGTGCCCTTAAAGCCAGGAATGGTTCTTTCTAATGAGCCTGGCTATTATGAGCAAGGAAAATTTGGTATACGAATTGAAAACCTCATGTATGTTAAAGAGTCCAAAGTAGATGGTTTTTTAGAGTTTGAAACATTAACCTTAGCGCCCTTTGATGCAAGGCTCATGGATCCTAGTTTATTAAATCAAGAACAATCTAGCTGGCTGAGGCAATATTACGCAAGGCTGCAAGATATAATAATGCCGCGCTTGAGTGATGCTGCAAAACAATGGCTTAAAAGGCAATTATGCATAATAAATTTTTAGAAGCTCAAAGGTGGTATGAGGCAATGGGTGTAGATTATTTTCTAAAGTTGCCAGCAAAAACAGATCCGCAAGCCTTGGAAAAAACCTGCTCAAAAATTGAGCAAGCGGAGCTAAAAGACTGCGCTCCAATAATTCCCCAAGAATCTATTGCCGATGATATTAATGTTGCTATAGCTCTTGCCGATAGCGTAAATAGCTTAGCTGAGCTCAGAGCAGAGCTTGAAAAATTTGATTTGTGCGACCTGAAACTTGGTGCTAAAAACTTGGTTTTTGCTGATGGAGTTAGCTCGGCAAAAATTATGCTAATAGGCGAGGCGCCAGGGGCTAACGAAGACGAGCAAGGTATACCATTTTGTGGAGCTAGTGGCAAGTTGCTAGATAATATGCTCTCTAGCATAGGGCTGCAGCGCAAGACTAATTGCTATATTACCAACACTGTATTTTGGCGCCCGCCTGATAATAGACAGCCAACCTTAAGGGAAGTTAATATTTGTAGGCCATTTTTAGAAAAGCATATAGCCCTAATTAAGCCAGAGTTTATCATCTTGATTGGGGCCGTTGCTACGGCTAGTATCTTTGGCTCGCAGGTTCAAATTAGCAAAATGCGCGGCCAAATCCATCAATACTCAAATAAATACATTCAAAACATAGCTACTGCTGTGATATTTCAT
>CAMCJU010000099.1 GCA_945875085.1 Candidatus Phycorickettsia trachydisci | reverse complement strand
CTTAGGCTTGTTCACCTTTATTTCTTTGATTAAAGATTCGTTGATTATTACTCCATTCTCTACTTGTCTTACTATAATTTCAAAATTCATTTTTCTAACCATAAAATTATTATTTTTTATAGCTATTAGTAAAGCAAATTTTTATCCATCACTCAACAAAATATTTAAGCTCCCATCGTGCCGATTAGCAGCTAATTGCTACTTTGTGATTTTCTGGCCTTGGGCGGTCTTTTTTGAGCGCCAAATTTTTCAAGACTCTTGACAAAAGCTCAATTAACCTTGATCATAGAGGTTAACTTGAAAAATCATTTAAATTCTTAAGAAAAACTTATGCTGACAAAGACGCAATATATCGCGGCATTTGAGCAAATGTTGCTAATTAGAAAATTTGAAGAAAAATGCGGTCAGCTTTATGGCATGAAATTAATAGGTGGTTTTTGCCATCTCTACATTGGTCAAGAAGCAGTCGTTGCAGCAACATTTTTAGCAAAAAACCCCCACGACTCTACTATTACAAGCTACAGGGATCATGGCCATATTATTGCATCGGGAACTCATCCTAAATATGTACTTGCCGAGCTTATGGGCAAGGAAACTGGTTGCTCCAAGGGCAAGGGGGGCTCTATGCATTTATTTAACAAACAGCAGCATTTCTATGGCGGCCATGGCATAGTTGGGGCGCAGATTCCAATAGGCACCGGCCTTGCTTTTGCTTCAAAATACAAAGGCAGTAGTAATATTTCATATACTTTTTTAGGCGATGGCGCTGCAAATCAGGGCCAGATGTTTGAGGCATTTAATATGGCAGCGCTTTGGTCATTACCAGTGCTTTATATCATTGAAAATAACCAATATGCGATGGGCACATCTGTGGCAAGATCGACATTCCAGACCGATTTATATAAAAGGGGCCTTTCTTTAGGCATCTCCGGTAAGCAGGTTGATGGCATGGACCTGGATAAGGTCTACCAGGTTATCAGCCAAGCTAGCGACGAAATAAGAAGCGATTCCTTTCCTCAGATTATCGAGGTTAAGACCTATAGGTACAAAGGACATTCAATGTCAGACCCAGCAAAATACAGAACCAAGGAAGAGGTAGAAAGCTATAAGGAGCACGATCCAATCGATCTTTTGCGCAACAAGGTTCTGACAGAAAAATATCTAGATGAAAATCAAATCAAAGAAATAGAAAAAAAAGTTAAAGCGATAGTTCAGGAGGCTGTGCATTTTGCAGAAAGCTCTAGCCAGCCCAATGAAAATCAGCTATATACTGATATTTATATTTGAAAAGGTAATTATTATGAGTCAAGATATGGGCAAAAGTGCGCAAATTACTGTCAGGCAAGCTTTGCGTGATGCGATGTTTGAAGAAATGCAGCTCGACGAGAGTGTCTTTATTATTGGCGAGGAAGTTGCTCAGTATCAAGGTGCTTACAAGGTCACGCAAGGCTTGTTAGAGCAATTCGGTCCCAAAAGGGTCATTGATAGCCCAATTACCGAGCATGGCTTTACAGGCCTTGCCATTGGCGCTGCTTTTGCGGGCCTTCGTCCAATCGTAGAATTTATGACGTTTAATTTTGCGATGCAAGCGATGGACCAGATCATTAATTCTGCGGCAAAAACTAACTATATGTCCGGGGGGCAGCTTGGGTGTCCTATAGTTTTCAGGGGGCCAAATGGCGCAGCAGCAAGGGTTGGAGCTCAGCATAGTCAAAATTATTCTGCCCTTTTTGCGCATGTGCCAGGACTAAAAGTGATTGCGCCCTATAGTGCTCATGATGCTAAGGGTTTACTCAAGAGCGCTATTCGCGATCCAAATCCAGTGATTTTTCTTGAAAATGAAATTCTTTATGGATATAGCTTTGATGTGCCTGATGAGGTTTTGCCAATCGAAATTGGCCGGGCGAGTATAGTTAGACAGGGCAAAGATCTGACAATAGTAACCTTTTCTCTGCAAGTTGAGCTTGCGCTTCGTGCAGCAAATGAGCTTGAAAAATTAGGTATTCAGGCTGAAGTGATCGATCTTAGAACGCTAAGACCCCTAGATGAGCAATCGATACTTGACTCAGTAAGAAAGACAAACAGGCTTGTAGTCGTGGAGGAGGGGTGGTTTTTTGCCGGCATCAGCGCAACTATTGCAGCTATTGTTATGCAAAAAGCTTTTGATTACTTAGATGCTCCTGTGGAATGCGTAAGCGGCAAGGATGTGCCACTTCCTTACGCTGAAAACCTTGAGAAATTAGCTTTGCCAACTATGGAAGATGTATTGGCTGCGGCAAAAAAAGTATGCTATATATAAAAATCATTATCAATTTAGACAAATTATGCCTATTGAAATTTTAATGCCAGCGTTATCTCCAACTATGGTTAGTGGGATTTTAACTAAATGGCTCAAAAAACAAGATGATATTATTAAAGCTGGAGACGTAATTGCCGAAGTGGAAACCGATAAGGCCACAATGGAAATAGAGGCTGCTGATGAGGGTAGATTGAAAATTCTTGTCCCTGAGCAAACCAGAGGCGTTTTAGTAAATAGCGTTATTGCAGTATTGCTAGAAGAGGGGCAGGATGAAAGTAGTCTTGAAGCCTTTATCGCCCAAAAGCCTTCGTCTTTAGCAGTGCCAATTGAGTCATTAGCTCCAGCGCTACTGCAAGCGGAAGAAAAAATTGCTGCGCCAAAAAATCGCTCATCTGATAAGATTTTTGCATCACCTTTGGCCAGAAGAATTGCTGAGCAAAATCAAATTAATTTGCAAGATATTAATGGCAGTGGTCCAAATGGTCGTATTGTTAAAGCCGACGTCCTTTTAGCCATAGAAAATAGACCAATTAAGAACTTGCAAGTTGCCAAAAGCTCCAGCCTCGATGTGTTAGAGCCTCACAGCCAGGTGCGCAGAGTCATTGCAAGCAGATTATCAGAGTCAAAACAAACAATTCCTCATTTTTATTTAACTATCGAATGTAGGTTAGATAGCCTTATTGCGCTACGCCATGAAGTAAATCAAGATCGTGATAACAAAATATCTATTAACGACTTTATCATTAAGGCTACTGCTTTAGCTATGAAAGATCAGCCCCGCGTTAATGCTAGCTGGCAAGAAGAGGGGATAAAGAGATATGGAAGTATCGACATATCAGTTGCCGTATCTATTGATGATGGCCTAATTACACCGATAATTCACGCCGCAGATGCTAGGTCTTTATCGGATATATCTTTAACAATGAAAGACTTGGCCGTCAGAGCGCGCCAAAACAAGCTAAAGCTTGAAGAGTTTCAAGGTGGCAACTTTACTATTTCTAATCTTGGAATGTATGGAGTAAGGCAATTTTCAGCGATCATTAACCCGCCGCAATCTTGTATCTTGGCAATCGGCTCTTGTGAAAAAACTCCAGTAATTGGCATTGATGAAAAAGTTCAAATAGCAAGCATTATGTCTGTGACACTTTCATGCGATCATCGAGTTGTTGATGGGGTTTTAGGCGCTAAATTTTTACAATCTTTCAAAAAATATTTGGAAAATCCTATT
>CAMCJU010000098.1 GCA_945875085.1 Candidatus Phycorickettsia trachydisci | reverse complement strand
GTTGAGCATTTTTTAGATAAAGGGGTGTTTGCTGTTTTGCCTTTGCGCGATCAAAAGCAATCGGCAATAGTTTGGTGCGTAGAAGACTTCATGGCGCAAGTTTATATCGGTTTAGATCCTCAAGGTTTTACAGACGTGCTGCTAAAGGCGATGGGTGACTTTTTAGGTAGCGTGCAAATTATCAGCAAAGTGGAGTATTTCAATCTTTCGGCCCAGATGGTAGAGAAGTATTTTTTTGCCTCCAGTGTTTTGGTTGGCGATGCTGCTCATTCTATCCACCCACTAGCAGGTCAGGGCTTAAATCAAGGAATCAAGGACGTAGAAGCCTTAAGCAGCATTATTGCAAAATATAGCAAATTAGGTCTGGATATAAATCAGGTAGCCCTTAGAGAATATAGCAAAGCTAGACGATTTGATAACTTTGAGATGTTTTTTGCGACTGATTTTTTAGATAAAATCTTTGCAAATCAGTCATGTATAGCTAATTTTGCCAAAAAGGCCTCTTTTGGTTTTTTCAATAAGTTCCCAAAGAGCAAGAGTTTGATCTTAAGGTATGGCATTGGGACTTGAGATTTTTTTTCCAGGAGAATTGTAGCGCCGCTATCTTTAAGCGCTATCTTTAAGCACTATCTTTAAGTGCTAACTTTTGTGCTAATTTTTGCGCCAACGCTCGCGCCAACTTTTGCAGCATCTTTGCTATATAAATTAAATTTCCAGCAATATAAGACAAACTTTCATTAAACCTTTGGCTGAATAAGCGCTACAATTATTATATTATAATTAAATTGTTACTTAAGTTGTCATATGAAAGAAGGTATAAATAAAGTAATTGCAATATCAGCAAGACTGAATTTTGTTGATAAGCTAAAAGATTTAGAAGCGCGCTACAAGAGCCTGAGTAATCAGGAATTAAGCCTGCAGGAGAAACAAGGCAAATACGCTCAACTTGATAAGTTATTTGAAGCCGAGCTTAAAGGATTAGTTAGCGAAATAACAAGTCAGGATATAGACAAAGCTAAAATGCTCGATGCTATCCAAGCTGATCCAGCCTTGCGCGAAGCATTTGCATCAGAAGGCTTGTCCAGTAGCTGCAAGGCAAAATATCCAGAAATTTCTGCAGGTATTTATGCCCATGGTTTTTTGCAAAGCCTAGCGCAACATGCAGGCAGTCATCAGGCTATTGAGTCGTTTGCAGCAAAAGTTCAAAGCGCCTTGTCTTTTGATCTGAATCCTAGTGCTAATGACATCAAGATCATGAAGCAGGGCTTAAGCATTGTTTACTCGAAATTATCTGATGGGCAAATTGAGAATCTAGCTCAAGAATTTAAAGATAACATCGAGGAATTTTCCGCCAAAGGTTTGGCCCTTAATGATCAGATTATCAAGAGGGTTAAGCCCCAAAACCCAAAGCTAGTTTTGATGGGTCTAGAGCTAAAGAAGCAATATCTCGATGAGTTTTCATACTTTCTTGGCAATTTTGCATCATCAAGACATCATGACAAAAGAGGCGATAATTATGACGAGGATGATAGGCATGATTTGACGCAAGTCAAAGATGACGCGCTGGACTTATTTGCTCCATTGATAACAGATAAAAAAACTCATCAAGCCATTGGTGATGATATTGAAGAAATGCTAGATGGTTTATCCCACGCTGATCCTAATCGCGCTCGGCAAGCTTTGGCGATAGAATTAGGGATGAAATTTGAAGAATTAAAGCCCGCGTTACAAAGCAAATTTCTCATCGACATAGTTCTTCAGAGTAAGGATGGGCTTGGCTCTTTAAATAGTTTGCTAGCTGATTATAGTAATATGCTGACTAATCAAAATAAACTTTTCTTTAAAGATTCTAAACAGCAAGATCTTCAAGGCCAAGATCTTCAGGGGCAAGACCTGGAAAATGCCTTAGAAAAGTTTGATACCGCAAGACATGATCTTGAAGAAAAGATTGGCGGTAATTTGCAAAATATTCTTAAGAAAAGCTCAGATTCAGGTATAGAAGTTTTCCAATTAGCAGCAAGAATGATGGCCAGAGAAGATGGCGCCTTATTATTCCAAAATGATCTATATTCAAGCGTATTAAAGGAGCAAGCCCCAGAGCTTTTTGCCAATATTAATGCACATAATATTTTGTCTGCTGGCGATTCTAGCAGCGTGCTTGAGGCTTTGAAGAGGCATTTAAGCGATAATTCGTTAGCTTTGGAAGTAGGCGTGCCAGTTGATCATAGCGCTTTGAGTATAGTTTACAGCCGTCTTGAAGATGGGCAAATTGATGATTTGAGCATATATCTCCAAGATGAAGTGCGTAAGGGAGAGGTTGCTAATAAATTCCTAGCTTTCAACAACAGCTCTATTGATGGGGCTGATCATAAAAGCAATGAATTGAGTTTAATGCAGCTGCAATTGGCGCAGGCTTATAGTGAAGTGCTGCCAAAGCTGCTCTTTGAGCTAGTAAATCGTGATGCGCAAAACGATGCTAATTTTGGCATAGAAAAACCTTATTTAGCAATACCTTTGGAGGAAGGCAATTTGCAAGAGGTGACAAATTACGCTATCGAATTATTCGCCCCGCTGGAAAAGCGCCCAGAAAAGTTAGAGATAATTAAGGCCGATATTAAAAAGACTCTTGAAGAGAAGGCCTTGGGGCAAGATGATTCTAAGGAAACAAGAGAGAGCTTGGGCGTATTGCTTAAAAAAATATCTAAAAAACATAATGCCATGGACCTAGCATATGCGGGCATTAATCATGGGCAAATTGAAGAATTAAGCGCAAAGTTTCAGCAAGGTATTGATGAGGGGCGCCTGTCTTGCAAATTTGCAGCAGGATTCAAGAGTGCTTTGAAAAAAATACCTCATAAAAGTCCTGAGTTGGTATTAATGCAGAGCGACGTAGCAAGAGCCTATAAAGATAAATTACCAAATTTGCTCACCCGTATCATCGAAGAAGAGCTAGAAATTCCTTTGCAAAAAGAGAATTTAGCAAAGGTCAAAAGCAAAGTTCGCAATTTATTTATCCCTGTTACAAGCAACAAGGCTCAATTAGATAGAATGGCAAATTCTGTAGAAAAAATTATCGTAACAGAGGCCAAGGAGTCGCAACAGAATAACGGGGTAGAGCGTGATGTCAAAAGGGGGATGATTGCAAAAATTACCCGCTTTTGCTCAAAGCAGCTTGCTAGCCTTAAAAGCGTAGTTTCTTCCAGCGCTAGAAGTGACGGTCAGATAATACCAACTACAACAAGGGAATTGTTGCAAAATTTTGCAAAAGAGACTTTCTCGCGTGCATAAATATTGCATCTTTGCAGGCTCTTGATGATATAGGCTTGAGGCAAAACTTCAAAAAACCAACATACTAAAATTAATTTTTTCTATCTATCTATCTATTGCTATATTTATTGATTATTGCTTTTTGTATTAAAAAATGTTAATCTCTTATTTAAGTTAATGACAATTAAATATTAAATAGGGCCACAATTTTATGAAAAGCTATGATATAGTAAATTAGGTTGTAATAGAGAATTGAAAGAAAGCAACAATAGCATCATACAGTTCAGAAAATTCTATAATTTTATCCTTAATCCA
>CAMCJU010000097.1 GCA_945875085.1 Candidatus Phycorickettsia trachydisci | reverse complement strand
AAACGTAAGCAGAAAATGCAGTGGAACAGACAAAATGCACACAATGTACTGCAGTTAAGAAGTACAATTTATTCTGGTGAGTGGGTAAAGTATCAAAGTAATGTAGACCTAAAATTAGCAGCATAATTCAACAAAATATTTAAGCTCCCCCCATTGGATTGCTATTGTTTTGCGATATCTGATTTTTCTGATCAATTTGCTGTTGTGATTTCATGAGATACATCTTTTTGAGTTAATTATAAGCAAATATACACGCTTTTTTTATCAAATTCAAGTTAAGATATGCTCTTTGAGTCATACTGTAGTTATTTACTTCAAGCTACGGAGAGTTTTTACTTCATATAAAGCCAAAAATTACCGACAATAATAATTACTAATTTAATCTCTAAATTAAAGGTTACTTGAATAATGTCTGACATGAACTCAGATCCCCTTTTTGTGGGATTAACTAGACCAAGCATGATCTTTGGGGTAAGTATTCAATTTGCAATGCTAAATATCATATCGGCTTCGATAGGCTTTGTGATGGCCTCTAGTTTTAAAATAATACCCATAGCATTTTTAATTCACATGGCTGGATATATTTTATGCTTTAAAGAGCCAAGATTTTTGGAGCTCTACATGAATAAATTTCAAAAATGCAATAGATGTCCAAATAAGCAATACTATGGCGCTAATTCATATAAAGTATAATAAATCACAGTAATGTTTAAATTTACGACCCCCAAGACTATAAAATCTGCTTATTCAAGCCAGGAAATTGATGTATCTGATTTTATTCCCTATAAATGCCATTGGGACCGAAATACCATATTAACTAAAAACAATGAATTGCTCAGAGTTGTAAAAATAGCTGGTTTTTCTTTTGAAACTGCTGATGATGTTGATCTGGAGATAAAAAAAAACCTGCGCAATTCGATGTTAAAAAATATGGCTTCTGGAAATATTATTTTATATTTTCACACGATACGCAAAAGAAAAGCGCTATACGAAGAAGATAAGCTATCTGCAGTAAACGTAGCTGATTTTAGTGAGTATTTAAATCACGTATGGCACAAAAAACACATCACTACTAAGTATTTTTCTAACGAGCTATATGTCTCTATTTTATATAAAACAGATAAAGCAGGGGCGGCGTTTTTAGAGTACTTGTTTAAAAAGCTCCGCGCGTCTTCAGATCAACTTCAATGGGAAGATGATATGCGCGAAATGGCCGAAAACCTTGAGGAAATGTCTACCAGAGTTTTAAATACATTTAAAGATCATGGGGCAAAGATTCTGGGCGTAAACAAAAGAGGGGAAAATAATTATTGCGAAATACTGGAATTTTTAAGCAGCATCGTTAATTGCGGACAGTCGGATAACGTGCTGTTGCCAAAGCAAAGTATCGACAAGTATATTGCAAATCATCGTTTATTTTTTGGCGCGAAATCTATGGAAGCAAGAGGCCCTAAGGGCAACAAGCACGCTGGAATGGTTAGTATTTTAGAATATGGCCCATATACTTATTCTGGGATATTTGATAGATTTCTGCAGCTACCTTTTGAATTTATAATAACTCAAAGCTTTGTTTTTGCTAATCGTCAAGTTGCTATTGGTAAAATGCAGCTGCAGCAAGACAGGATGATACAAGCTGAAGATAAAGCTATTTCTCAAGTGATCGATATTTCCAAAGCTCTTGATATGGCAATGAGCGGTGATATAGGTTTTGGCGAGCATCATTTCTCGATACTATGTATTGATGATAACTTGAAATCTTTAGAAAACATCTTATCCATAGCGGCAGTAGAGTTATCAAATTGTGGAATACAGCCGGTGCGAGAAAGGGTAAATTTAGAGCCGACATATTGGGGGCAGTTGCCAGGAAATTCACACTACTTAATTCGCAAATCTACCATAAACTCTCTAAATTTAGCTGGTTTTGCCTCAATGCACAACTATCCATTAGGCAAAAAAGATGCAAATCACTGGGGAGAGCACGCAACTGTACTTAACACAACATCAGGCACGCCGTTTTATTTCAGCTTTCATGTTAGGGATGTGGGGCATTCTTTAATTATAGGTCCAACTGGAGCTGGCAAAACTGTACTGATGAACTTCCTATGCGCTCAAGCGCAAAAATTCAAGCCACGAATGTATTTTTTTGACAAAGATAGGGGTGCGGAAATTTTCATCAAGGCTCTTAAGGGCGTATATACAGTTATTGATCCAGGTAAATCTTGCGGGTTTAACCCATTGCAACTAAAAGACACAAGCGAAAATCGTACATTTTTAATGGAATGGTTAAAAATTTTAGTTACAACAAATGGTGAAACGATTTCTGCAGAAGATGCAAAATTACTCACTCAAGCTATAGAAGGTAATTTTAGATTAGCTCCAGCTGATCGCAGGCTTAGTAACATCGTGCCATTCCTAGGTATAGATGGCCCAGGCACTCTTGCCGGTAGAATCTATATGTGGCATGGCAAAGGCTCGCATGCTAAAATTTTTGATAATGATGTAGACTCAATCGACTTAAATATTGCTAGAATTTTTGGCTTTGAAATGGCCGAACTCCTGAAAGATAAATCAAGCCTGGCGCCAGTCTTGCTGTATATTTTTCATCGAATTAATATCGCGCTCAATGGATATCCAACTATGATAGTTCTGGATGAAGCCTGGGCCTTAATTGATAATGAAGTTTTTGCCCCCAAAATTAAAGACTGGCTAAAGGTGCTTAGAAAGCTCAATACTTTTGTTATTTTTGCCACGCAAAGCGTTGAAGATGCTTCCAAAAGTCGTATTAGCGATACTCTAATACAGCAAACTGCTACACAAATCTTTCTGCCTAATTTGAAGGCTACAGATATATATCGCAGTGCATTTATGTTAAGTCAAAGAGAGTATAATTTGATAAAAACCACCGATCCATCTTCACGATATTTTTTAGTAAAGCAAGGGGTCAATGCGGTAGTTGCCAAAGTCGACTTAAGTGGTATGGATAATATAATTAATGTTTTATCTGGTCGCTCTGAAACAGTTTTATTATTGAAGGAATTGCAAGAAACTTACGGCTCTGACCCTGCCATTTGGCTTAAAATTTTCTATCAAAAAGCTCGAGAATTACAGCATAAATGAAGTATCTAAGGTTTTTTTTCTTAATTATTACGGTTTTTAAAACTTGCATTTGTCTGGCGGATTTTAATGTAAACGATATACAAAGCGACATTGCCAAAGCCACTACTAATATATATGGCACTGGTGAAAAGGCAGTAAGTCAAATAATCTCTGCCTTAACCACTATTCAAGAAGAAGTGCTCGACTTGAGTTGTGAAAGCAGAATGGTAACGAAAGTATTTAAGGGAAAGCTCGATCATACATGCACCCCGACTCCTCTGGCAAGCATAGCTCTTAACCAACTCATGGCCCCGAATTCTCTGGCTTTATTGTTTAGACTATCTATGAACAATAAGGCCTTGCTTGGATTTGATAATTGCGCCGTATACAATAAAGCTGACTACTACGCTCCAGAAGTTACGTTTGGATTATGCGTGAATAAAAAGCTTACTATCAACAAGTCGGTAGGTGTACTTAAGGGAACTTGGGCTGCCTTGAGTGGAGCCTTTAAAGGTAAAAATATACTTGATGAATATAAGGCCAACTCTTCCATAAGGCCAGATCAAATATATGACATATATACTTTAAGAATACCCCCTCCATCAAGCAA
>CAMCJU010000096.1 GCA_945875085.1 Candidatus Phycorickettsia trachydisci | reverse complement strand
TAAGCTCTTTGAGCAATGTATTGATAAACTTACTCAATGCCAGATAATTTATAAGCCCGTAACTTTTAAGATTGATTTGAGATTGCCTAAAGGTGAGTTTCAAAAGCAGCTATCTCAATTTAAAAGTATGGGAGTGGGCTATAGCAAGTCTTTTGAGAAAAAGGCATCTGAAAATCCAGAAGAATTACAGCAAAACAAGGAGGGATTGAAAGCTTTTTTTGGGACGAGCTTCTTTCATCCTGACCCTATGTGCAAATTTGTGGAGGATTTTGGTGAGAAAAGTTACATATGTGTACCGATAAAAAATTTTTCTATTGATAGTCGAGTATTGGCTCTAGCCGATGGTAAAGATATGCAAGAAAAATGCAAAAAGGCTATTGTAAAGCTACTGGAATATATGGATGTAGGTATTTCAGAAGAGAACTTGAGGCAAGGAGACCTTGAGATAGCTAAGCTAGGCAAGGGTTTCAATACTATATTTTGTCCGATAGAGAATGCTAAGGCTAAAGAAGTAAAAAAAGCTCTATCTGAACTTGGACTTCATGTGTCTGTATTAGAAGCAAAAGCACCTTTGAAAGAGTGCGGTCTTTTGTTCAATATGCAGAGTCAGTTTATGGCAATATTTGAGAATGTCGTTCAAGCTGCGGTTCAAGCTGAGCCTCAAGGTCAGGGCTTGCCTCTGCAGCCTATTACACATAGATTTATTGGCGATGTAATCCAATTTTTTGATCCTTACAAGCCTAATGAGATGAGAGGTGAGAGAGCGTTAGATAAATTTTTTAGCTACCTAAAGGCCAAAGAGCTGGCTGAGAAAAACTGTACTATGCATTTTGACTGCAAGCAAGACCCTTCAGCCTTTGAGTTTCAGCTATACTTGCATCAAGTTGCAAGTAATCTGTTTTCAGACGTGTTTTTAGAATCGCGCCACACGTTGGGGTATCAGAACAGTCTGGAGTTGAGGAGGTTTGAAGAAGAGCGGCCGTATGATGAAGACATGCTGCAAGACTATGAATTCATGGGCTAAAGACTCCTAATTGCTATAGCTATTTAAAATATCAAGCTAACTTATGCCCTATCTTACCTCATCTTGAGATTAGCTAATATTTTTATCTATAATATTTTATAAGGTTATTTTAGTTGAATTCTGATTGGCAAAAATAGTCAGCAGCGTTGCGTCAAGACAAGTAGAATTGCTTATATAAACAAATTTAGCGCTATGCTCCAGAGCTTTTCTGGTAGCCTGTATGATTCTGGCATATTCTGGCTTAATGATACTTTGTTGATGGAGTCTTTTTAGCTTCTGCAGGCTGCAAGTTTTCAAGCTTTGCCCTTCAATACTCAAATCTCCTAGGTTGGTTAAAAAAATCAAATGCTTGGCAGCAAGTTCGGCGGCAAGTGCCGCAGCGGTAAAATCAGCATCTAATATATGGGTCGCTCGATTCAGGCCAAAAGAGACTGGTGAAATTACAGTTACTATGTCAGCCTCTAAAAAATTTAGCAGTATTTCGCAATTAACAGCTATAGGCTCGCCAATAAAGCCAACATTTATTATGTCATTACAGGATTTTTGCGCTATTAAAGATTTTCTAGACTCTATCAAATAGCCATCTTTGCCAGAAATTCCCACAGTCTTGCAGCCAACGTTGCATAAGAATGAAACTATGCGTTTGTTGATATAGCCAGACAGCACCATTTCTATAATCTGAGAAGTCTTATGATCTGCTACATGAAAATCATCTATAAACTTAGGATCGATATTAAATAGATTCAAAGTCGATTCTACAAGTTTGGTATAGTCGTGCACTATTATTGTGCCGGCTCCACTATCGGTAATTACCTTGATGTTTTCTACAAAATTAGACAATAATTCATCATTTTCAATAATTTCTGCAGGTAATTTGATTACTATTATCTCGTTTTTTAGATCACTATTTCGATGGATAATATCCTTTATAAGACTAGCTTCAACTGACATTTGGCAATTTTTTGAGTCATCAGCATTAAGTGCTGATGCTTTTTTGTATATATCCTCGTAATTCTTCTGCACCTTGTTTATCCCTGCTGCTTGTGAAAAAAATATTGGGTATGTGACCGTAACTACCAACCGAATTGATGGTATTGTTTTTCAGCGCCAAGAGCTCTTGATTTGTAATTTTATCGACTTTAGTAAACACTAGGTCAAAAATGCGCCTGCTTGCCAGTATAAGCTCAATAATTTGAAAATCATTGTCTTTTAAGTCCCGCCTAGCATCTATCAGCAATATTATGTTATCTAAATTATCCCTGTTGTTTAAGTAGTGCATAATGAGCTTTTCCCATTGTGAAGAAATGCTTTTAGAAACTTTGGAAAAGCCATACCCTGGTAAATCGGCAAGTATAAAATCATCACCAATGGAAAAGAAGTTAATTTGCTTAGTGCAGCCCGGGGTTTTTGAGACTCTGGCTAAATTTTTTCTAGCGCATAAAAGATTAATCAGACTTGACTTGCCTACGTTCGATTTGCCAAAAAAAGCAATTTCTGGTAAGGTGAAATGTTGCAAATTTTCTGGCTTTGTTGCGGCCCCTAAGAACTTTATATCCTTGGTAAAAATACTTACTTTTTTAGTTTGCATTGTAACGCCTTTGCCAATTTTCAATATACATAGCTGCTATTTTTTTATCTTTTATTAAAATAATATTTTCTGCATTTCTTTTATCTGCATCGTTAGTAAAATTAAAAGAGCCAGTAATAACTTTTTCTTTATCAATAACAATAACCTTATTATGCGCTATACCTGAGATTTTATCAATCTTTACCTTAATCCCGGCCTCCTGTAATAACGATATTTTTGAATAATGATCTACTAGATTGGATTTATCAGCCAAAATATTAATTTTAACGCCTCGATTAAAGGCTGCAATGATTTGTGCTATAATTTTTTTGGAAGTGAAGCTATAGGCTTGTATGTAGATATTTCTTTTGGCGCCAAAAATTTCCTTAGCTATAAGTTCGCTGCAGCCAGAAGGAGGAGTGAAGCATAAATTAATATCTTCTAAATTAGCGTCTTGACTATACCAATTTCTTTTATTGAAATCGATATAGCCAATTCCGCTAAATACGCCAAATAAAAACGCATAGATTAATGGCTTATTCTTAAAGTTTCTTTTAATAAAGCTGCTTCTTAATATTTTTAGTATCATATGATGATTATTTTAGGAATAGATCCTGGTGTTAATAACGTTGGATATGGACTTGTTAAATGCAGTAGTCCTGGTAACATAAGTTATATAAGTAGTGGCCTGATTAAAACTTCTTCTGAAGATTTTTTACATCAAAGACTGGGCATTATTTCTAAGGCAATCCAAGAGATAATAACACAGTTTGCTCCAAATGCCATAGGTATGGAAAAAGTTTTCATCAATAAAAATGCTTTATCGTCTATGAAATTATCCCATGCCAGAGGAGCTATTATGTCAGTCATAGGTCAAACGGACATATGCTTTGCAGAAGTCGCCCCAAATACTGCCAAAAAAACATTAACAGGGCACGGGCACGCTGATAAAGCGCAAGTTATGTACATGATAACAAAAACAGTAAGCAACCTGAAGAGCAAAATTTCGCAAGATGAAAGTGATGCTTTCTCGATTGCTTACGCTCTATCATTTCAAGTATCAGGTTTGTAGTAATGAATAATGTATGTAAAGTATGGGGTATTTTAAACGTAACTCCGGACTCATTTTCAGATGGTGGTAATAATTTTCATCACGATGCA
>CAMCJU010000095.1 GCA_945875085.1 Candidatus Phycorickettsia trachydisci | reverse complement strand
TCCTTCCGGTAGCAACAGTGCCTCTGCCAGTAATAGTAAACACATCCTCAACAGACATAAGGAAAGGCTTATCGACATCTCTTTGAGGATTTGGAATATGATTATCAACAGCGTCCATTAATTGCATAATCTGAGCCACGCCATCTTCTTTGCCCTCAAGAGCCCTTAATGCTGAGCCTCTGATTATCGGAGTCTCGTCTCCAGGGAACTTGTAGACATTCAAAAGATCTCTGATCTCCATTTCCACCAACTCCAAAAGTTCTGCATCCTCAGGCTTGACCATGTCAACCTTATTAAGAAAGACAACAATGTATGGAACGCCAACCTGACGAGCCAAGAGTATATGCTCTCTTGTCTGAGGCATTGGACCATCCACGGCAGAGACAACAAGAATGGCGCCATCCATTTGCGCAGCTCCTGTTATCATATTCTTGACATAGTCTGCGTGGCCAGGGCAATCAACGTGAGCATAATGCCTATTGGCAGTTTCATACTCAACGTGAGCAGTGGAAATAGTTATGCCTCTAGCTTTTTCCTCCGGAGCCGCGTCAATTTCGCCATAACCTTTCTTTTTAGCCCAACCCTTTTCTGACAAAACGCTAGTAATAGCAGCTGTTAATGTTGTCTTACCGTGGTCTACATGTCCAATGGTGCCAATGTTAACATGGGTCTTATTTCTTTCAAATTTACTTTTTCCCATAATAGTTTAATACCGCAATTTTGTTTAATTAATAAAGTTAATACAAGTCGTTTTTAATGGAGCGGGTAGTGGGAATCGAACCCACACAACCAGCGTGGAAGGCTGGGACTCTACCATTGAGCTACACCCGCAAATATTTAGCCATGGTGGAGGGAGTAGGATTCGAACCTACGAAGGCTTACGCCGGCAGATTTACAGTCTGATGCCTTTGTCCACTCGGCCATCCCTCCTTTAGTGTCATCTATAGTAAGATAATATATTTTTTCAATAAAAGCAATTGCTTAAACGGCTCTATTTTTATTTATTTTTATTTTTCTTACAAATACGACCCAAATTCAGCAATTTATTTCATTTACAAACACTTGCAAACACAACTTACTTTCAAGATCGTATAAATGACCCTATACCATAATATGATCCTATGGTTTATACGATTGATGTTGTAATATCTATACATCTAAATAATATTTTATCAATTGTATCATGAAATCAAAAACAAAATCATACTTTTTATATGGAAAACACACTACTTTAGCAGCAATGCAAAATCATAAGCGCCAAATTATCAATATATTATGCGCGCAAGATTTTCTTGACAATCCAGAATTTAAAAAACACATCTCAAAACTACCCCATAAAATCGTTACCAAATCTTATCTAGACAAACTCTTAGGCACAGGAAGCGTGCATCAAGGAATTGCGATCGAGACCCTGCCAATTACATCCCAAAGTTTAGACTCGATAGATTTTACCCTCAATCAAACACTAGTAATACTTGATCATCTAACTGACAACCAAAATTTTGGCTCAATATTGCGCTCAGCTGCAACTTTTAACATAGCAAATATAATTATCCCAGCGGACCATTGCGTTAAAGAAAATGGCGCATTAGCCAAAGCTGCAAGCGGAGCCCTAGAGCTAATCAACCTGATAGAAGTTATCAATATTAATCAGACTATCGAGACGCTAAAAAAGAATGGATTTTGGGTTGTTGGCCTTGACCACGACGCTGAACTAAAGCTGCAAGACTATCAAATACCTCCAAAACTTGCAATCATTTTAGGAAGTGAAGATCAGGGAATACGCAAATTAACCAGATCCAAATGCGACACTCTGCTGAAGATACCTATAATACAAAATAACTTGATCGACAGCTTAAATGTTTCTATCGCCGCCTCAATCACATTCTATGAAATTTTTAAAACCAACTCCTTAAATACAAAACTATAGCGCTTTACAAGAATTCGACAAGCCGATACTCTTGCAGAGCAACACCTTATATATTTAGCATCACACATCGCCCTAAAATCAGAGCAAGAGGCGTGGGCCGGGGTACTTTAAAAATCAAGCAACTCACTCATGCCCGCTTAATAAAAGAGCTCCAACTTAAAAAAAGCTCCAACAAATAAACGTAATAAATCAAACTAATACACTGCTAAGATTGTTTTTCCACTTGATGTCAACAGATATTAGCGCTATTCTAAATTATGAATATTTAAATATTTTAATTTATGCTAGGCAAAATCAAACGTTTTATTATTTGCTGCATTTTACTCACGACGCAAATTGCATGCGCTGCAGAAAATAACAAAGCGGAAAATAATGAGAATTATCTTGAACAGTTTAATAATATTTTTGAGAAAATTAACAAAGAACACGTACAAAAGCCTGAACAACAAAAGATGATTGATGCAGCATTAAATGGTATGTTGACGTCTTTAGATCCTCATTCTTACTACTTTACTGATGATGAATTACAAGATTTCATTAATCAAACAGAAGGGCAATTTGGCGGCCTTGGTGTAGAAATTATCTACGAAGAAGGGGCCATCAAAGTCATCTCCCCTATAGACGACCTCCCAGCACATAAAGCTGGCATAAAATCTGGAGATTATATTATTTCAGTCGAAGGGCAGTCAGTTAAAAGTCTAGGCTTCAACAAAGCTATAAAAAATATGCGCGGCGAACCTGGGACAAAGGTGAAAATAGAAATTTTCCGCGAAGGAGCGCCAGCGCCCCAAGAATTTGAGCTAACCCGTGAAATAGTCAAAATCAAAGCTGTAAAATTTAAAATCGACAATAACATAGCTTATGTTCGAATTAGCACCTTTAATGAAAACACAATTTCAGAACTAAAAAAAACCTTCAATGAATTAAGGCAAACCAACCCCGATCTTGATGGTATTATTCTTGATTTACGAAACAATCCAGGAGGCCTGCTAGATCAAGCCATCAAAGTTAGCGAATACTTCATTGAATCAGGCATGATTGTTGAAACAAAAGGAAGACTTTCATCAAATAACCTGTCATTTTCTTCCAATGTGTTTGCGCAAAAAGCACCAAAAGCTAACATGATCGTGCTAATAAACTCAGGATCAGCCTCAGCCTCAGAAATAGTAGCAGGAGCCCTACAGGATTACAGCAGAGCGATTATTCTTGGCACAAAATCGTTCGGGAAAGGTTCGGTACAAATATTCTTCAAACTAAGCGAGCGTGCTGGCATGAAGCTAACAACCGCTAAATACTACACTCCTAAAGGCAGATGCATACAAGCAGAAGGCATCATCCCAGACATCATAGTTGAGGCCGCCAAAATTGAATATCCAGATGCCAAAAGTGAAGCAAATAAATTTTTTGAAAAATCTTATCCGAATCACTTAAAAAGCGCTAAAGAGAAAAATGTAGAAAAAAACATAAAGAATAACGCGGGAAAAGCTAAATACACAGAAAAAGATGCCCAAGATATCTTAAAAGAATCTTCCGATATGTACAAGAATGATTACCAGTATTCAAGAGCGTTTGACTTATTAAAAGCTTTGAAAATACTTTCACGGCAAAAAAATTTATAAAATATAAGTCCGCTACTCTTGGCCACATCCTATCTAAAACGATAGTTTATTTCAATTTTTAAAATTGATATTATAAAAACAAGTACAGTAAACTATCAAACGAGCAAAATTTAAGCATGAATATCAAGGAACATAGTCAAATACAAGCCCCCTATAAAAAAAGAAGTCCCGGGAGCAGCATATCTGATCTTCCTTATAGACTAGGAGTCGGACTCATGATAATTAATGAGCAAAAAAAAATTTT
>CAMCJU010000094.1 GCA_945875085.1 Candidatus Phycorickettsia trachydisci | reverse complement strand
CATAATTCAACAAAATATTTAAGCTCCCGTACCTGGTGAGCCTTCATTATAATTGTTTTTCTTTTTTTATATGGAGTGATGCTCACTTTCCTAGCGAGAGTAAAGCCACATTTAGTAATCTAGCTTTTAAGCGATGATCTGATCAAAAGATTCTTGATCTGCAGATGTAATTTTAGCTAAATTTGCATCAAATGCTACGTCGCCTTTAATGCCATATTTTTGCAAGTTCTGATGAAAGATATTTCTAATATCGCAGGGCATTTGATTATCAGAATCCAGAGTATGGACAATTAAATTAAATTCTTCAACATCATTTGAGGCTTTATCTAATTTGATCATTCCATCTAGTTGCAGCGAGGCAAAAGAAACTTCAATAAAAAATCTTAAAATACCTTGCTGATTTTTTTTAACATAGCATTTTGTTTGATTCTCATCGATAATTTCTCCGTTCAAGTGCAATGAAATAGGCAGCCAAATTTCTTCCTTAATTAATGCTGGCTTTAAAGCCGAGCTATTTGGCGCATCGTCTTTAATAAACTTTATAAAATCTTCAAGATCCTTAATTGTAGGGCGTTTAGCTTTTTTAGCGCTAGAGTCATTTTCCAGAAGCGTTTGCTCCAGGTCCGCATCTGGATCGTCGTCAAATTCAATATTAATGAATCCTAAAAAATTTACACCAGCTTTGGAGCGCAGGGGCGCTTTGTTGTTAATATTATGCAGCAATCCCCAAATCTTATCTAAATACTTATCCTGATCGCTTGCCTGAGTCTTTAAACTTTGCATCATTGGCAATATTTTTGCCAAATCTTTACAAGCCTCTTGCGCCGAAGCATTACTCAATTGCGCCTTTGTAGTATTGCCTGCATTATTTGATGGAGCTTTAAATAAAACCATCTCAATATCAGCATCAATTTCTGAGCCCTGATCAAGAGTAAACTGGCCTACTGGAGTTTGCAGCACTCTTTGTCCAGATATATTGAGGACTTTAGCTGGCATAATTTCATCCTCCAGCAAACCTTGATGCAAAACCGGATTGTTTTTGATAGCCCCCCAAAATTTGTCTGGCTTAAAATCTGCTTCAATAAATTTTTGCATTAATTGTAGTTTGATATTTTCTGGTTTTGCGCCAGTAGATAGTATCGATGCTATTGTAGTTAGTTGTTTTGCTTCTTTATCCGTAGTGCTTAGCTGCATGATGGTTAAATCAACACTTTGCCCTACTTCCTGCTTATCTAGTGCTTTTAGTCCCATCGGGCTAGGATTGTTAAGTTTGGCAATATGTCCAACTGTCTGAGTAATTATTTTACTATCTATAGGTATATCTACAACATCAAATATAGCTTGATTTTGCATTATTGGGCCTTGAGCCGCTTGGTCATTTTGCGCGTCTATATTGACGTTGTTGACTGCAATAAGCCTGCCAGCAGCAGCCACATTGTCCTTATGTAATTCAATTGTTAAACGGTCCCCTAAATGCAAATTGCCAGGATCGGCAATTATCAAAGAGCCCATAGATTCTGTTGCAAATACTAATGTGCCATTAGATTTTATTTCAGCAACTTTGCCATTTAATCTAATGCCCTCTGGCGCGCCAGGCTCTTGCTTTGCAGAGCCGTTATTATCTAGAGCTGAATTTTGGGTTTTTATTAATACTATTTTTAACATTTCAAGAGCTTAAAGCATACCAATTATATATTTATAGTCTACATACTTTGATATTTTTTTCAACAGCTCTTCAATTACTTTTGTCGCTACCGGCTTGCAGTTGATGGCGGCAAATTTCTGCTTCAAAGTCATTACGTGCAAAATGCTGTGCACTGATCTTTAGAGGGGTTTTGATAAAAATCAGCCAAAGACCTACCATTGTGAGTGGAATAATTTTGATCTATCAAGGGATTGCCATCTTTATCTGTTGCCTGAAGCAAAAATTCAACAACCTGAATATTATCATGCTTTGCTGCAATAAGTAGCGGCGTCATCCCTTCAGAATCCTGTGCGTTTGGATTTGCCCCAAGTGATAATAATGACTTTATAAAATCTGTATTTTGCTTTCGCGCAGTAAGATGCAGTAATGTTTGGTCGTAATAATTTTTAGCATTAATTTTAGCCCCATGCTTTATCAAGATCTGCAAAATTTTAGCTTCATTGCGTCTTAGTAGATGTAGCGGCGTGCAGCCATTTTCATCAGCAAAATTAGCATCTGCCTGCTCCTCTAATAACATCGTTACAACATCTATGTGCCCGCTTAGTACCGCATAATGCAGAGCGGTTCTTTCTGTATCATCGCCTAAATCAACATCGGCTCCTTTTTCTAACAAAGTCAATACTTTGTGTATATTGCCTCTTTCAGCCTCAATATGCAGCTTAGTCCTGCCATAACGATCAGTTTGGTCAACATCAATATATGCCATAAAAATACCTTTATTAATTACAACTTATGAACTAAAATTAATTATAACTTAACTACATAGCAGATATGACCAACTAAAATCGTATTGAGTAAATTTTGCTCTTTAGGCTGACAAAAACGCATCGTAACCTTTATGTCGAAATCGTGACTAAATTTGTCAAAAAAGACAAAAATAATTATAGCACAGTCCTTGCTTTTTTATTCTTAAAGTTAAAATATTATGATGTATTGCCCTTGAGTAGCTCTTGCTGCTGATGTTTTTGTCATAAAGTCATCTGATTAGCAGGTAGTTGTCTTCTTGCCAGCTACCCTTTGATGCTCCTTGTTATCATGTTAAGTTAGTTTAATTATATGTTGACTTGTAAAAAAGCCACATCTATAATAATTGCTAATAATAAACTCAAAAGATGCGAAATCTCTAGATAGGCAATCTCTTAAGGACTCTTCCCCTTAGCGATACTCTATAGGATCTTGCGCATTGTTACTGGCAAAGGCATCTAGTCTTGTATGGCAAGCTAAGCACTCTTTGCACGAGAGGCCATTTTCATCTGGATCATAACAAGATATGGTGCTTGAGTAATCAACGCCTAACTTTAAGCCCTGATGAATAATTTGCGCTTTATTTAAATTCATCAATGGCGCGTGAATGGAAATTTTCTGCCGTGTTGCTGTTGCTAGATTTGCCAGCTCTTGAAATTTTGCAATAAATTCCTCTCGACAATCAGGGTAATTAGTAACATCATCTCTATGAACGCCGATAAAGATACCGCTGGCATTTAGTGTTTCGGCATAACTAAGAGCGTAGCTTAAAAAAAGATTATTACGCCCCGGCACATATGTTATCGGGACATCGCTTGGGATATCTTGCAAAGATGCAAATTTAGGCACAGATAAATTGCAGTTATTCAGCGCAGAAGCCTGAAAAACGCTACAATCTATCTTGATGATTCTATGAGATGCTACTTTATTTTGCCCAATTTCCCTAGCCTTGATAAGCTCAATCTTATGGCGCTGTGAATAATCAAAGCTAATGGCGTGGAGCTCATAGTGCTGATTTAGGGCTATAGCAAGAGTAGTGGCAGAATCAGCTCCGCCGCTTAGTAATATAATGGCTTTTTTCATTGTTCGTAAATTAAATAAAGTTTATTTCAAAAGCAAGCGCCTCATTTTTAAGGAATTCCTATGAGTTTATGCGTCTGCAGACTCAAGATCGCCCCAAACTTTTGGGCCAGGTAAATGGTATATTTAACATTTTCCATATTCAATTGCCCATCTTGCTGATCCATCGGCTGGAGATATATAGGAATATTATATCCATCTTGGCCTACGTCTGGAATTAAGGCATATTGCGGCATATTTTTTGCGATCAAAAACTTCAGCCCATGGATGCGTGCTAGCAAATC
>CAMCJU010000093.1 GCA_945875085.1 Candidatus Phycorickettsia trachydisci | reverse complement strand
CGCAAAAACATGTCACGGTGATGATTCTTGGTTCCGTTTGCACCAGAGCGTGTAGGTTTTGCAATGTAAAAACTGGCAAACCTGATTTGCTAGACCCTCATGAACCTGAAAGACTTGCCGCCGCAGTCAAAGAATTAGGTTTAAAACATGTGGTAATTACCTCGGTTGACAGAGATGACCTTGATGATGGAGGGGCTGGGCATTTTGCCCGCTGCATTGAGTTATTACGCCATAACTCGCCATGTACGACAATAGAGGTCCTAACTCCAGATTTTTTAAGAAAAAATGGAGCTGTAGAAATAGTCGCCATGTCTGGCCCTGATGTATATAATCACAATATGGAGACAGTGCCAAGGCTATATAGTAGCATCAGACCCGGAGCTAGATACTTTAATTCTTTGCAAGTGCTTAGTAAGGTAAAGAAAATAAATCCTAGTATTTTTACTAAATCAGGTATTATGGTCGGGCTTGGCGAAGATCAGACCGAAATTATGCAAGTAATGGATGATTTGCGCGCAGCTGAGGTGGATTTTTTGACTATAGGTCAATATCTTCAACCAACTCCAAATCATGCTGATGTTAAAAAATATTGGACGCCAGATGAGTTTAATATATTAAAGCGCATTGCTATAGCAAAGGGCTTTTTGATGGTAGCTGCTGGGGCTTTAGTCAGGTCTTCCTATCATGCAGGCGATGATTTCATTAAGCTTAAGGCTGCAAATGCAAATAAATTAAAGCATGCCGCGTTTTGAATGTAGGAAAATTTTGAGTTATACTCCAGAAGAGATGTTTGATTTGATAGTAGACATAGAGTCGTATCCTGAGTTTTTACCTTGGTGCGCTGATGCAAAAATTATCGATAGGTCTAGCAAAGAAGTCTATAGTCAAGTTTTATCGGCTGATCTAACGATTAAATTTAATATCATGACTCAAAAATATAGGTCAATAATTACTACCAAGCAAGATCAAGATGGTTATATTATAAAAATACAATCACGGCATAGTGTCTTTGAGTATCTAGACAGTAAATGGATCTTAAGTAAACAGGGCTCAGGATCAAACGTAAGCTTCTTGATAGACTTCAAGTTTAAGTCTGATTTGTTTCAAGAGCTTATAGCGTTATTTTTTGAGCAAGTTTCTGTCAAGATAATTTCAAAGTTTGAAGAGCGGGCAAAAAAAATTTATTCCAAGTAAAAATGCCAAATAAAAATGCAAAATAAAAATGAATGAGATTATCGATAGCAACAAAAGAATTAGGCATAAATTTCTAGAAAGTGAATCTAAGGTTTTATACGAAACGGCAGATGAATTTATATTAGCTCAATTTTTCAAAGATACTTTAAGAATTGAAGGGCATATTATTGAAATCTCCGGCAAGGGCGTTTTAAATAATAGCATTTCAGCGCTTTTGATGAATAAGCTAGATATGGTAGGCATTGAGAATCACTATATTGAAAAAATTAACATGCGCGAGCAGTTAGTTCAGCACGTAGACATCATTCCCGTTAAGATTTTTGTAAATAATATTGCCTATGGGCGCTATACGAAAGATTTTAGCATAGACGCCGGATATGTTTTTGATAAGCCATTAATTGATTTTCAAGCCAAAAATAAAAGTAACTTACTTTGTCGTGTAAATGAAGAGCAATTATTAGGTTTTGGCTGGCTTGACTCTAAAGAAATTAAACAAATAAAAATACAAGCCTCTAGAGTTAATGATTTTTTGACTGGCTTTTTTGCTGGAGTCGGTTTGCGCTTGGTGCAGATAGAGCTTAATTTTGGAAGAGTATTTGATGGTGAGGAGTTTATAATTATGCTATCTGGAGAAATATCCCCGGAAACATGCGTCTTGTTTAATTTGCATGATAATAATTTGTTTGGCCTGGATTTTGCAGCAACAAACTTTCAAGAGCTTAGTAACAGCGGTTTAAGCATCTATCAGAAAATAGCAAGTCGTTTATCTTGAAAAAATTCCAATTGACTTGTTGTTTGTATTTTGTTTATGATATCTTGATGGTCTATAAATTTGCGCGTGTTGAAAATGCAAGACTTCTGAAGCGTAATACTTCTGGCCAGCTAATCAAAAACAAACAAAACTACCAATTCTAATTAGTTCTTAAAATATTAATCCAAATAGATAATCCAAATAGATAAGTTATGACGACTTTAAACAAACAAGCAAGTAGCTCGATGGCTGCTGATAATTTAGACCCTCAAGATGCTAATGAGCATTTAGATATTGTAGTAGATGAGCTAAAAACCATGCGCCTGAAGGATATAAAAAATCTCTCCTTATATGATTTACAGACTAAAGCATCTAATCTCAGCATAGAAAATGCAAATATCATGAACAAGCAGGAACTTGCCTTTAATGTACTTAAAAAAGTTATTGAACAAGGCAGGGTTGTTATTGGCAATGGCATACTAGAAGTGTTGGCAGATGGCTTTGGATTTTTAAGATCAAAGGAATGCAATTATACTGCCGGCAGTGACGATATATATGTTTCTCCAAGCCAGATCAGAAGGTTTGGTCTTCGCACAGGTGATGTGCTGGAGGGGCCTGTTAGGTCTCCAAAGAGCGGTGAGAGATATTTTGCATTGCTGCGTATTGCTAAGGTCAATGACGTTGATGCTACTTCAACAAACCACCGCGTTTTTTTTGATGACTTAACACCGCTTTATCCTAATAAAAAATTTGACTTAGAGTCAAAGCGCCCAAGTAGCGATTTTAGCACCAGAATTGTTGAGTTAGTCTCGCCTATAGGAAAAGGGCAGAGGGCTTTGATCGTTGCCCCACCGAGAACTGGAAAAACTATGTTGCTGCAAAATATAGCTCATGCAATTTGCGACAATAATCCAGACATTTATTTAATAGTCCTGTTGATAGACGAAAGGCCTGAGGAAGTTACTGACATGATACGCTCCGTGCAGGGCAGCAGACAAAACGTAGAGGTTGTGAGCTCAACTTTTGATGAAGCCGCAATTAGACACGTGCAATTGGCAGAAATAGTTGTAGAAAAAGCAAAAAGACTTGTTGAGGTAAAAAGAGATGTCGTTATACTTCTTGACTCAATTACAAGGCTAGCTAGGGCTTATAATACCGTTGTTCCATCGTCAGGTAAGGTGCTTACCGGAGGGGTCGATTCAAATGCCTTGCAACGTCCAAAGAGATTTTTTGGTGCAGCAAGAAATGTTGAAGAGGGAGGTTCGCTGACAATTATAGCAACAGCTTTGGTAGAAACAGGATCCAGGATGGATGAGGTTATTTTTGAGGAATTTAAAGGCACTGGTAATTCTGAGATTATCCTAGATAGACGAGTTGCTGATAAAAGAATTTACCCGGCAATAGACATCATTAAGTCTGGCACCAGAAAAGAAGATATGCTTGTTAGCAAGGCTATACTTAGTAAAATGTGGATTTTAAGGCGCATAATTCATCAAATGGGCAACGTTGATGCGATAGAGTTTTTACTTGATAAGTTAAAAAATACAAAATGCAATATGGACTTTTTTGATTCCATGAATTCTTAAAAATTTCAATTTAGGAATTTAATTTTTGTATTACAAGGTTATTTTATGAGTAGAAAAAAGATAGCTTTAATTGGCGCCGGTAATATTGGAGGTACTTTGGCCTTGCTAAGTGTGAGTAAAAACTTAAGTGATGTAGTTTTATTTGATTTAGTACCAGGCGTTCCCCAAGGCAAGGCTCTAGACATAAGTCAAGCGGCAGTAATTTTAGGCAGCAGCAGCAGCGTCGTTGGCACTAACGATTATGAAGATATACTAAATGCTGATGTAGTGATAGTTACAGCAGGCCTGCCTA
>CAMCJU010000092.1 GCA_945875085.1 Candidatus Phycorickettsia trachydisci | reverse complement strand
AACATCTCCCCAGAAAGTCTCAAAACATACGATGAAGTTCAATATGTCAGTTTTCCTTATTCACAAAGCCATCCCAACAATTTAGCAGCCATAGCAAAGCTTTTTAATATGGAGGCAGCGCAGACAGCTACATCTCGTATTCTTGAGCTTGGATGCGCCTCTGGAGGCAATATTATTCCCATTGCTCTAGCATATCCTAAGGCAGAAGTTGTGGGCGTAGACTTATCTAAAGCTCAAATAGATATTGCGCAGCAGCAAATAAAAGATTTGAAGTTAAATAACATCAAATTTCATCACGCCTCTATTTTAGATATTGATGATAGTTATGGCCAGTTCGATTATATTATCGCCCACGGTGTAATCTCTTGGGTAGCAGAGCCTGTAAGGCAAAAAATATTCGATATCTGCGGTCAGTTACTGAGCCAGAAAGGTATTGCCTATATTAGCTATAATGCTCTTCCTGGATGGAACATGGTTAGAAGCATCAGAGAGATGATGTTATTCCATAGCGCTATTTTTGCCGGCAGCAAAGATAAGCTAGAGCAAGCTAAATTATTTTTGGAATTTGTCAAAGAGTCCATAGGAACAAGTAACCCTGCTTACTCTCAAATTATAGCAGACGAGCTCCAAATTATAAGCGGAAACGAAAATAGTTACGTTAGGCACGATCATATGAGTGAGGAAAATAATCCATACTATCTACATAAGTTCGTAGAAGAAGCCGATAAAAGAGGTTTGCAATACCTAGGCGATACTAATCTAGCTGCTATGTACCTTGGCAATTTGCCCCCTGAGGCATCTGCAAAACTAAGCCAAGTGAAAGATGTGGTGCGCACAGAGCAGTACATGGACTTTATTAGCAATAGACGCTTCAGATCAACGTTATTATGCCGCAAAAGCGCATCGCTTCATCGCTCTTTAAGCACTAACGATGTAGAAAAGTTCTACCTGAGCCTTAATATCACTCCTGAGGTGCCATTTGACGCTTCTTTAAACTTGGATGACTCTAGCAACAAGTTAAATTTTATCTTTGACTATAATAAAGAAAACGTCATCTCGACCTCATCAAGAATAATGAAGGCTATACTTTATACATTTGCAGAAAATACCTTAACACCATTAAAAGTAGATCAAATTATTAAAATTGCCAATGAAAAATTGCCAAATTGCACAAGTGATGAAATTAGGCAAGAGCTCATTAATAATGCTATGTCATTGGTATTTTCTGGCCATATAGTAATCAAAAACGAGGGTCATGATTGCGCTACAAAAATTGATGCTAAGCCTATATTGTACAAATTGGCAAGATATCAGGCTGAGCATAATGATGCGAAGTGGGTAACGACCACCAAACATGCGGCTGTCACTATAAATATATTGGAGAAGTGCGCGTTTAGATATATGGATGGGAAGCACACAAAAGAAGAAATTATCAATTCACTTCTTGATAAACACATCTTAAAAGGCGAAATTACAGTTAATAAAAACGATACCGAGCTGCGTGATCCTGAGGCTATTAAAGCAGAGCTAAATAGCGCTTTAGATATAATCTTGCAGAAAGCTCTTCGTACAGGATTGTTGGTGCAAGGTCCCAGCAAATCAAAATAAACAACTTTCTGGAAATAACTTTCTGGAAATGATTTTCTGCGCTGCCAATTTCTTCAGGCAAACTCCCTAGACTGACAAAGTCGATCTTTTAGCTATAAGAAAGTAGGCATAAGTAGTTCAAGTGATAATTACCCAGAATATTATTTATATTACTTGACTAAATTACTGGGTTAATAGTAAGATGATAAGAATTAGATATTTTAATATTGCTTAAGGGTTACATGATTTTGACAACTAAGGGAAGGTATGCGGTAATGTCGCTGCTTGATATCGCCACATCTCAGCAGGATAGTCCAGTTAGTCTTGGAAACATAGCATTGCGTCAAAACATCTCAATAAACTACTTGGAGCAAATTTTCAATAAACTAAAATGTGCTAATTTGGTTACCCCTATCAAGGGACCAGGCGGCGGATACATTCTGGCACGCTCTGCCCAGGAAATTAGCATCAAGCAAATTATTGATGCTGTTGGCGAGAGTTTAGAGATGACTCGCTGTGGCAATAACCCTGAAAAGCGCTGCCTAGCAAAAAACACAAAATGCTTTACTCATAATCTGTGGAATAACTTGAGCGGCAAAATAAATCAGTATCTGAATGATATTTCAATTAAGGATGTAATTGAAAATAATCTCTCATTAGAAAGCGGTAGCTAGGTATCATGGTATATTTAGATCACAACAGCACGACGCCTTTAAGTTCAAGAGCTAAGCAAGCGATGCTAGGACTTGCCCACCAGCCGCTAAACCCATCTTCCATTCATGGCCAGGGCAGGAATGCAAAGTTCATCCTTGAAGAGGCAAGAAGCTCGATTTTAGAGAGCTTTGGCTTTGAGCAAAACTATAATTTGCTCTTTACTTCTTCAGGCACGGAGGCTAACAATTTGGTGATGAAAAATTTTTATGCGGCAGAAATTTTAATATCAGCTATAGAGCATTTGTCGATATATGCGCATCAAAAATATAACCCAGCAGTCAAGATCATAAAGGTCGACAGGTATGGCCTGCTCGATCTTGAGCATTTAGAGAGTTTGCTTCAAAGCGCAAGTCCCAAGGCTTTAATTTCAGTTATGTATGTTAATAATGAGACCGGCGTGATCCAAAATCTGCATGATGTAATTTCGATTGCCAAAAATTTTCAAGCCTTAGTGCACAGCGATTTTAGTCAAGTTCCAGGAAAAATCAATTTTCAACATGCCAAGGGGTATGATTTGGATTTTATAACGATTTCTGGGCATAAATTTGGCGGGCCCCTTGGATGCGCAGGACTGTTTTATAAAAAGAACTTACAACTAGCGCCAGAAATTATAGGGGGTGGCCAGGAAAAAGGCTTGCGCTCGGGCACTGAAAATGTATTTGGCGCTGTTGGCTTGGCGGCAGCTGCTCAGGAAGTAGCTCCAGTAGCAGCTGGTTTAGAGCATCTTGCTTACGTAAAAAGTTTGCGTGATAGTTTGGAGCAAAATCTGATTTCTTATTGCCCTGATGCGCAAATCGTTAGCAAAGATGCCG
Organism: Candidatus Phycorickettsia trachydisci; assembly: GCA_945875085.1. Classification (GTDB taxonomy): domain Bacteria; phylum Pseudomonadota; class Alphaproteobacteria; order Rickettsiales; family Rickettsiaceae; genus CAMCJU01. The sequence continues at coordinate 737 of CAMCJU010000092.1, read as the reverse complement.
CTAGAGTTTGCAATACCTCAATGATTATGATGCCAAATGTAGCTAGTGTTGCGCAATTGGTGCAATTTGATTTAAAAGGTTTTGCCGTAAGCTCTGGATCGGCTTGCAGCTCTGGCAAAGTAGATACTTCCCATGTATTATTAGCTATGAGCTACACTCTAGAGCAGGCAAATAATGCCATTAGAATATCCTTGAGTCGTCATAACACGGCCTATGAAATAGATGCATTTTGCCAAACTTGGAAAGAAATTCATGATAAATATAACTAAAACACAGATAAACTAATATCGCTTTATGACAAATAATATTCTGGATTTAAAAAATAAAATGATTGGCAGTGGGGGGAGATTTCCTCTATACCTTGATTATCAATCCACGACCCCTGTGGACAAGAGGGTTATGGATGCTATGATTCCATTTTTTACTGAAAAATTTGGCAATCCACATTCCAGAAGCCATAGCTTTGGCTGGGAAGCTGAAGAAGCGGTGCAAGATGCTAGAGGTAAAATTGCTAGTTTAATTAATGCCGATGCAAAAGATATTGTGTTTACCTCAGGAGCAACAGAGTCAAATAATTTAGCAATTAAAGGATGCGCGGCATTTTATCAAAAAAATAAAAATCATATAATTACCTTAACAACTGAGCATAAATGCGTTCTTGATTCTTTTAGACATTTGAAGCAGCAGGGCTTTGAGGTAACCTACTTGCCGGTAAAACCAAATGGCCTTATCGATTT
>CAMCJU010000091.1 GCA_945875085.1 Candidatus Phycorickettsia trachydisci | reverse complement strand
ACTCACTTTAAATCTTTTTGATACCTCCAAATAACTACTTCCTTCATTTACACACTCTATTGCTTTCTTTCTTAAATCATTACTATAACTTTTTGGCATTTTTTCTTTAATTTTATACAAAATTATTCTCTATTACAACCTAATTTACTGCAGAGGATGATTATATGCTTCATCGATGCTTTTTTTTAAATCTTCTGCCGTATTCCCAAAAGCGTTTTTTTATTTGCTGTATTATATTTATTTTATTTTTTATATCTTCATCTGCGATTCTTTTGAATCTCTTGTTGACAAGTCTAAAGCCGTCATATTTTTGTTCTAGAGTTATATATTCGATTATGAGCTGTATCATAGAATCGGGCAATTTTATAGCTTTTGATTGAACTAAATTTAGCGATTGGGATATCTCTTTTTTATACTTGGTTGTAATTCTGATTCTGATTTCATAATAGCTATTTTATTTGTTTTATACTGTTGCGGGCTTGCTTGATCGAGATGGGCTTCCTCAGATAGGCTTCCTAGATCGGTTTCCTAGATCGGCTTTTTATTGTCTTCTTTCCCTGTCTTTTTTAATCCATCTTTAGATCTTGCTTTGAGCTTGATATAATTAAAGCAGAAACCTTTTTTTTAGTCGAGGTATACTTGGAATAAAGATTCAAAAGCTTTGTACCAAAAAAAGCTTTAAATATGATTTTGCAGCATCTACATTTCGATAATATACCCTCGACTCAACTCTATGCAAGAGAGCATTTTCAAACCCTTACATCCTGATAGGTGGGTTTTATATACTTGCCAAAGCAGCCAGAGCTGCGGTGTTGGTCAGCAGGGGCGCAAGTGGGTTTCTTCTTGTGGTGGCGTAAATATTTATGCAACGTATATAGCCTTTTAATTGATCAGAGAAATGACCTTGAAGCTGCGATATAAACCGTAAGTTGTTTGCTTGCGGGTTTTTTAATGCATTTGTTAGGAAACAATTTGATCAGGATCAACAGCTTCCCCTTTTAAGATATATCCTTGGATTAAGAGGTATACTTGGAATAAAGATTCAAAAGCTTTGTACCAAAAAAAGATTTAAATATGATTTTGCAGCATCTACATTTCGATAATATACCCTCGACTCAACTCTATGCGAGAGAGAATTTTCAAACCCTTCGTCCTGATAGGTGGGTTTTGTATACTGCAAGCAGCCAGAGCTGCGGCTTTGGTCAGCAGGGGCGCAAGTGGGTTTCTTCTTGTAGTGGCGTAAATATTTATGCAACGTATAGCTTTTTAATTGATCAGAGAAATGCCCCTAAGCTGCTATATATTCCGCAAGTTGTTTGCTTGCAAGTTGTTAAAATGCTCGATCAAGTAGGCATTAAGGCTAGCATTAAGTGGATAAATGACGTTTTGATTGGGCAAAAAAAAATTTGCGGCGTGCTTTGCGAGTCATTTACTTCGGCTTATTCTGCAGGTGGGAAAAAGTATACGGCTGTATTGCTGGGAATTGGCGTTAATGTAAATGCAACTGCCGATATGCTTAGCGATGTAACTCAGCCATCTACTTCGATGTTTTTAGAAACTGGCAGAGTCTTTGATCTGGCTTATTTGCAAAGCAGGCTATCTAATTTGCTTATTTGCAGCATCAGTCAGCTGCTTGAGAGTGGCTTTGTGTCTTTTTTGCATGATATTAATGCTAAATTAACGCGATTTGACAATAAGCTAGTATTGTTTGAAAAAATTGATGGCACTATTATCAAAGGATACGTAAGAGGTATAGGTGATCATGGGCAGCTTATCTTTGTGGATGTCGATAATGCTGAGTATGCCTTTATAGACGGGCGCTTGAGCTTCTCGCCGCCAGGGAGTTGAGACCTTGTATTTTGAGTTGTTTGCTTTGTGGCGCCAGGTGCATTAAAATATCTTTGTGATGCGCTATCTAATCGCAAGCAAAACAACTAATTATTCAAGAACTTTAAAAATATGTCTATCTTGCGCTCGGGCATTGTGGTTGCTTTTTTTACCTTATTATCCAGAATATCTGGCTTGCTCAGGGAGTTGTCTATGGCCTACATATTTGGCTCTAGCAGCCAAGCCGATTGCATTAATGTTGCTTTAAAATTCCCCAATTTATTTCGTCGTATTTTCGCAGAAGGTGCTCTTGCTTCAGTGTTTGTGCCAATGTATAGCGGTAAATTGCACCAAGGCCCATCTTTTGCTCGAGAATTTGCTAGCAAAATTTCAACAATGTTGCTGTGTTTTTTGATATGCATTGTTATTATCATGCAAATTTTCATGCCTCAGATGATGGCTCTGCTTGCTCCTGGGTTTTATGGCGGGGGGAGGTTTGAGCTAGCTGTTATGCTTTCGCGTATTACTATGCCATATTTGGTGTTTATTTCGCTATCAGCTTTGATGGGCAGTATGCTAAATTCCGTCAATCATTTTAAGGCATTTGCAGCAGTGCCAATTTTGCTTAACATAGTGCTTATTGCTGGCTGCGGCATTTCATCTGTCAGGAACGCTGATTCTCAGCAGAGCGCAACTATTATCGCTTGGTGTGTTATTGCCAGCGGCGTATGTCAGATTATTTTTATGTATTATTTTTTGCAAAAACATAAGCTGCATTTTTCTCTTACTAAAAAATTTTTCTTGGGCGATAGTAAAGAGCTGCTAAAACAAATGTTACCTGCGGCTTTTAGCGCTGGCATGGTGCAGATTAGTCTTTTTGTTTCTCAATCTTTAGCCAGTTTCATTGATGGGGGGATTTCTATTATAGGATATGCAGAAAGGGTATATCAGTTTCCCTTATCGTTGATAGGCACTGCCTTTGGTACGGTTTTATTGCCCAGGCTTTCTAGGCTTTACGTCTCGCAAGATCTTTATGCGGCTGGGCAAATGCAAGAAAAAAGCTTTAAATTTGCCTTAATGATATCTGTTCCAGCTGGTATTGGTTTGTACTTACTGGCCGATTGGATAGTGCATGTTATCTATCAAAGGGGAGCATTTTCTAGCGCAGATACCCTTAAGACATCAGCTTGTCTTGCCTGTTTTAGCGTTGGACTGCCTGCGTTTATCGTAAATAAAATCTTGACGCCAATTTTTTATGCTAATAACGATCAAAAATCGCCATTCAAAATTAGCCTATATTCTTTGGCTGTTGACGTGGTGATGAGTTTTGTGCTTATGCGTTTGTATGGGGCTCCTGGTATTGCGCTTGCATCATCCTTGAGCGCGTGGCTTAATTGTTGTTTATTATTAAGAACTTGTAAACGCAAATCATACTTTGATATAATGATTATTGATATATGGCCATTTATAGCCAGATTGCTCCTTTGCAGCGCCATAATAACCTTGGCGTTACTTGTTGGCAAGGGGTGTTTTTCTCAAATATATCATCAGTCTACTAGTGTAATTAAGCTTTTATTGCTAGGGGCGATGATTTTTGCAAGTTTTTCGATCTATGTCGTAAGTAGTTTGATGTGTGGAGCTATAGCAAAGCAAGATATAACAACTTTATTTAAATAATAATTAAAAAGTTAGCTATAGCGCTCGTGAAAAGGTTCTTATAAAAAAACTTAAAAAAATTTTTGAGCGCATGAAAGCTTATATAGATCAAGTTCAGGACGATTTTTTTTGCTAGTCTTTGAAAAAGATGCAAAAACAGTGTTGACACGAGTCGCGAAAAGTTGTATCAATATATACATCTAGTTGTTACTTGATAAGTTGTTTAAAAAGTGAAGAATAAACCAATAATAAAAATCCAATTTTATATAACTGAGTGTAGAATTAGTTCTGCAAGCAACTACTTGTGTTGGAAATAAATATAAAAAGAGCATTTGGTGGATGCCTTGGCGTTAGAAGGCGATGAAGGACGTAA
>CAMCJU010000090.1 GCA_945875085.1 Candidatus Phycorickettsia trachydisci | reverse complement strand
GGGTTGAGGTATTATTCATGACGGCATATCCTCCATAGAGCAAAATGCTGGCGATTGCAAGACCGCTCAAAACTTCAGATATTGGCGATGTTAGTGAGTCTAATTTGATGGCTTTTTTATATAATTCATAAATTTCATCAGTCATTTTCTGCGCTTTGGCAACTTCAAACTCTTCCCCGTGATATGATTTAACCACCTTGATTGAGAGAAATACTTCATCAAGTTTTGCGGTGTATTCTGCGAGCTTATCTTGAGTTTGATAAACTGTTTTGCGCATGCTTCTGCCTATTTTTTGTATTGGATATATCGCTAAGGGAAAGACTATGAAGATAATAAACGACAATGTCGTCTCCAGGCTGAACATCAGGAATATTAAAAAAATAACAGTCAGTAAGTGTTTGGCGATTCCAACTATTAAATAGGATACCGAGCCGCGCATCAAGTTAATATCGTTGGTAAATCTGGAGATTAGTTTGCCTGAAGATTCTTGCTGCATTAACGTTAAATCTGAATATAGCAAATGCCTAAATAGCAGTATTTGCAAATCTGTGAGAATTTTTTGGCCAACAGATTTTACTAAATAATTTTGAAAAAATTCCGCTATTCCCTTGATTATAGAAACCAGCAGCATCATTGATGGCAATATAAATAGCATTTTACGATTTTGCATAGAAATAATCCCGTCAAATGCTGGTTTTACCATTTTTACAAGGATGGCGCTGCAGGCCGCTACGATAACCATAAAAAAAACCGCTAAAGATATTTTAGGGTAATAGGGGCGTATATGATTTTTAATCAATCGCTTAATGATATAAGAAGATGTGTATTTTGGCACTAAAATTTTCCTATAGTATATTCAAAGGTTTTCAAGTTGATTATAAAACTTGCAAGAGCAAAAACAAAATCCTAAACTTGTATTTAATCTTCATCTTTCGCGCCCTTGGAGAGTTCAGGCGTTTGGCAAAGCCTTTTTTGGCTCAATCTTTAGCCCAAGATGTAGACTTGCTAAAGAAAGCTTTTTGGAGCATAATTGGCCTATAGTGGAAGAAACATCCGCCTGAAAAATTATCAAACTTTATTATCTCTTCAAGCGCAAGATAGCAAAATTATGAATTTAAAAAAAATCCTAGCAGCAAGTATCGTTAAAAACATCGATCTAGCTGCTTTGGCTGCAATAATAATGATACTAGCTGCTCTTGCGGCTCTTTTGATAAGCAACTCTACTCTATTTGCTGCCTATCATAATCTAATAACAATGCCATTTACTATGGGCTGGGGTAGCTTTGCGCTGACTAGTTCATTTGCTAGCTGGGTTAAGGAGCTGGGGATGGCATTTTTTTTCCTTAACATTACCTTAGAGCTTAAAAAGGAATTTTACGAAGGATTTTTGACAGATAGAAGTCAGTTTATTTTGCCGTTAATTGCAACGACTGGAGGAATAGTATTTCCTGCACTTGTATATTTTTTGATTAATTATAATACGCCGCAATACATGGCTGGTTTTGCGATACCTTGTGCTACCGACATTGCTTTTTCGATGTGCGTATTTAATCTGCTGGTCAAAAAATTCTCTCCTGCCATTAAGGTCTTTTTATTATCAATAGCAATATTTGACGATCTGGGCTCGATGGTAATTATTGCGCTTTTTTATAATCATCAATTGCAACTTGCTGCTATTTTGATATCGGGATTAATCGCCATCGTTCTGCTTATTTTAAATCACAAAAAAATCCAAAGCTTTATTCCTTATGCTTTCTTAGGGGCTGGTCTATGGATTGCGTTCTACAAAGCAGGTTTGCATACCACCATGTCAGGAGTGGTCATAGGAGCATGCATACCTATGTATAGCGGCAAAGGTAGTAGCATTTCTCCACTAAAAAAGCTCAGCAGTCTGATTCATCCTTGGGTGGCGTTCGGGGTCTTGCCAATATTTGCGTTTGTTTCCAGTGGGGTGGCTTTTTCGCATTTAAAATTCAGCGATTTGTTGCACCCAATTTCCTTAGGAGTGATTGCCGGACTATTTATAGGAAAGCAATTTGGAATTTTCTTCTCTACCTATTTGGCCGTGAAATTAAAGCTAGCTCGGCTGCCAGAGCAAAGCAATTGGTTTGAGGTTTATGTAGCTGCTTGTTTGGCCGGTATAGGCTTTACCATGAGTTTATTTATCGGCTTTTTGGCTTTTGAAGAAAATGAAATGTTGCAAGATTTCGTCAAAATTTCAATACTTTTTAGCTCGGTTATAACGGTTATATATAGCGCTCTTGTTATTCAAATTAACAAATCCGCACAATAAATTAAAGGTAGTTAAATAATGAAAATTAGTATTATTGGCACAGGATATGTCGGTCTAGTTGCAGGGGCAGTCTTTAGCAGTATGGGACATAATGTTACTTGCATCGATTTGGACTTAAACAAAATTGCTCAGCTTGCCAAAGCGCAAATTACCATCCATGAGAAGTTGCTTGAAGAAACCATATTCCTTGGCCTGGAAAATCAATCTTTATCTTTCAGCGCTACTTACGAAAGCGTCTCTGCTTGCGATGTGGTCTTTATTGCAGTAGGCACCCCTGAGCTTGAAAATGGCGCAGCTGACCTGAGCTTCGTCTATGGCGCGATCGATAGTATTGTGAAAAAACTCCAGGCTTCTGTGCCAATTGTGATAAAATCCAGCGTGCCGCCAGCAACATGCGGGCATCTGGTAAAATACCTCAAACATCTGGGCAGTAACAATCCTATTGTCATGAATCCAGAATTCCTGCGAGAAGGCAGCGCTGTTGCTGACTTCATAAACCCTGAGCGCATCGTAATAGGTTGCAATGATGAGGCAGCAAAAGCTTTGATGCTAAAAGTTTATGAGCCTTGGAGCTCTGCTGCCAGAGTCCTGACCGATCATGCTACTGCAGAGTTAATTAAATATGCTTCTAATGCTTTTTTAGCGACCAAAGTTGCTTTTATCAACGAAATGGCCAATATCTGTCAAGAGGTGGGGGGGGATATCGAAACGCTAAGTTTTGCCGTTGGCCTGGATCAAAGAATCGGCTCGCAGTTCCTAAAAGTAGGCCCGGGATTTGGCGGCTCATGCTTTCCAAAAGATATTAATGCTCTAATTCATTTGGCGGGAAGTTTAAATGCGCCTAGCAAAATCCTGCCGGCGGTGCTAGAGTCAAACGCTCAAAGAGCTGCCTTGATGGTTGCAAAAATCAAAAAAGTTCTTAATGGATCGGTGCGGGATGAAAAAATAGCAATTCTTGGCTTGAGCTTTAAAGCCGCAACAGATGATGCGCGCTGCAGTCCTGCTGTTGAAATAACTCGCTTACTACACCAGGAAGGTGCGATCATAACAGCCTTCGATCCTGTGGCGATGCCAAATGCAAAACCGCTTCTGCCAAAAATCAGCTATGCTGGTAGCGCTCATCAGGCGGCAAGTATGGCTAGTTGCATTGTGATTCTAACTGAGTGGCCAGAGTTTGCAGAGTTAGATCTTAAAGAGTTTGCCAAGATAATGCTTAGGCCGATAATAATAGATTTGCGCAATATTCTTGATGCGCAGGTTGTTAAGTTGGCGGGTTTTGCTTATCATAAGATAGGTTAGCAAGTTAGAATGCATATAGCTATTTATAATATTAAAATTATCAAGTATACGTAGGTTGGTACTATGGTCGATCGGAGGTTTTATGATGTTAAAGGTCCTTTTAGTTTGGTGGATATCGTGGATTATTTGGGTAGCAAGATATTGCCCCTTGACGCTCCCAGCCTTGCTAGCTGCCAATTTGTGCAGGATATCTGCGGTATCGCCGATCTGCAAAGCGCTACTAAGCAGCATATAGCAATTTTTTCAAATCCGATATATAAGCAGCAGTTCTTGCAAACTCGGGCAGCTGTTTGTATCATTGAGCAAAATCAGCTTCTTGCACCAAAGGAGACTTTTTTATTAAAATCATCTAATCCATATTATGCTTATTGTAAATTAATTGACTTGTTTTATGCTGCTAAA
>CAMCJU010000089.1 GCA_945875085.1 Candidatus Phycorickettsia trachydisci | reverse complement strand
ATCCTCTGTCTTTGCAAATTGTCATTTCAATGCCGCTCTCGTCTATGTATACAAGGCTTTGCTTGGGTATATCTTTTATAGCTTCTTGGTAGGCGTCGCGCTTCTCTTCACAAGCTTCCACATAGGTAAAGGTTTTTTTTTATAACTATATCCTAATCTTCTTAGCCAATAACTTATGGTAAAAATGCTTACATCAAATTTTTTTGCAGCTTGCTTTAACGTCATATTTTCATTCTCCCTTACATATTGCTCAAGCGCATCTAGGTCAATCTTTTTTTTTGAGCCACCTCGCTTTTTTGGATAATAACTACCTTCTGATTTATATTTTCTATACCATCTGCCTATAGCTGATACGCTTATTTTAAATAATTTGGATACTTCCTCATAACTGCTCCCAGAATCTAAATATTCTATTACTTTTTTTCTTAGATCATTGCTATAACTTTTTGTCATTTTTCCTTTTATGATAACAAAAATTTATACCTAATTCAATCTAAATTACTATAGCGTTTTTGGCAACTTCAAATTTTATTGATAGGCTAGCCGCAGCTATTACCTTTATTGATATAACTCTTATTGCTTTTTTATTGAAATGTCATGCCTATTCTGGCTAGTTTTTTATAAGATTATTGGCGGAGAGAAGGGGATTCGAACCCCTGACACGTTTTGCGTGAACACGCTTTCCAGGCGTGCGCCTTAAACCACTCGGCCATCCCTCCTTATTTAAAGATCGACTCTTGCTTTTATTATACAGTCGTTTGATTTTTGAAGCTATCAGCAAATCGCTAATTCTTCTAGCTTATATGCGGGTCTTGGGCCAGAGAGCTTGGCCTTATACAAAGCCCCCAAAAACACCCCTATCCTAAAAAACACGATCCTTTAAAGATTCATCTCTAGAGGTAGCAATTTTTTGCAAAGTACTTAGATAATATCCAGTACCTGCAGGAATCATTCTACCAACAATTACATTCTCTTTTAAGCCTCTGAGTTCATCAACCTTGCCAGCAACTGCAGCTTCAGTTAAAACCCTAGGAGTCTCTTGGAATGATGCGGCAGAGATAAAGGAGTTGGTTTGTAGAGATGCTTTTGTAATTCCCTGCAAAAGCACTTCATATTTCACCGACTTTAAACCTTGTTCTAGTAATTTTTTATTCACTTCCAACACTTCCTGCTTATCTACACGCTCAGCAACTATAAACTTACTGTCGCCAGAATCAAGAATTTGAACTTTTTGCAACATTTGCTTGATAATAATTTCAATATGCTTGTTATCTATTTTCACTCCTTGCAAACGGTAAACGTTTTGTATCTCCTGGCACATGTAATTGGCTAAAGCTTCTACGCCCATAATCCTTAATATATCCTGCAGCACATAACGTCCATCAACAAGCATTTCTCCTTTCTTAACTAGATCTCCATCATTTACTAAAATATGCTTGCCTTTTTGAATGATATACTCAATTTGATGATCCCCTTCCAAAGAACATAAAATTAAACGACGTTTAGATTTATAATCTTTAGCAAATTCAATCCTGCCATCAATATCAGCAATTACAGCCTGATCTTTAGGCTTCCTAGCTTCAACTATTTCCGTCACTCGAGGCAAACCGCCGGTAATATCTCTAGTTTTCGTTGATTCGCGAGGAATACGCGCTAATATATCTCCAGAATGCACATTAATACCGTCATCAATATTTAATATCGCATTAACTGGTAAATAGTATCTAGCTTCTAAACCATTTGCAAGGATAGAGATGCGCCCTTCTTCATCGAGTAAATGAAGACGAGGTTTAAGCTCAACTCCTCCAGAATATTTACGACCTTCTATTATTACCTTACTAATAATACCAGTTGACTCATCGGCTATATCTCTCATCGAAACTCCATCTATGATGTCTTGAAAAAGGATTCTGCCTGATTTTTCAGCAATAATGGGAACTGTATACGGATCCCACTCAGCTATTTTTTGCCCCTTTGCAACAGAGTCATTATCATCCAACATCAATCTAGCTCCATAAGGAACTTTGTGTCTTGCTTTTTCATTCCCTCTATTATCGATGATTAAAATCTCACAAGCTCTGCTCATTACTATCTTTTTACCATCCGAGTTCTGCACAACGTTTCGGTTGACAAGCTTTACCAAGCCATCAATATTTGATTCTATGGCCGATATTTCAATGCCTCTATTTGCAGCACCACCTATGTGGAAAGTTCTCATCGTCAGCTGCGTTCCAGGTTCACCAATTGATTGAGCTGCGATTACGCCTACCGCCTCGCCAATTGAAACAAGCTTGTTGGTTGATAGATCCCTGCCGTAACACTGAGCACACATCCCATAACTTAAGTCACACATTAAAGGCGACCTAACTTTTACCTGATTAATACCTGCGGTTTCAAGCTTTTTAACAACCTCTTCATCAATTACACCTCCAGCCTCTACAATAAGTTCATTGGTAATTGAGTTTTTAATTTTTAAAGCGCTAGTACGCCCTAATATTTGGTCAACAAGCTGCACAACAATTTCACCGCTCTCAATTATTGCCCCTGATATTATACCTGAGTTTGTGCCGCAATCATGAGCCAAAATAATACAATCTTGAGCTACATCTACCAATCTTCTAGTTAAGTATCCAGAATTAGCCGTTTTTAAGGCGGTGTCCGTTAAGCCTTTTCTAGCACCGTTTGTCGAAATGAAGTACTCTGTGACCTTTAGCCCTTCTAAAAAGTTAGAAATAATAGGATAAGGTATAATTTCTCCATTTGGCTTTGCCATTAAACCTCGCATACCTGCTAATTGCCTTATCTGAGCAGGTGCTCCACGAGCGCCAGAAGAGGCAATCGCATAAACAGAGTTAATTTTTTGCTGATTACTAATGCCAAGAGTTGTAGTGTCGCCCAAGGCGATTTTTTTCATCAAATCAGTCGCCACCAAATCAGTACAATGAGACCAGGCATCAACAACCTTGTTATACTTCTCCCCAGCAGTAATAAGACCACTAAGATACTGCGTTTCGTACTCATTAACTTCTTTTGTGGTGTTATCAATATGGAGTTTTTTGGATTCTGGAACAGCCATATCGGAAATACCAAAGGACATTCCAGAAATGGTCGCATACTTAAAGCCTAAAGACATTAAATTGTCAATAAAGGCAACAGCAGCAAGGCGTTGAACATGCCTATATACAGTATAGACTAAAACAGATATATCTTTTTTGGTCAATAACTTATTAACCAAAGCGAAACTTACATCTTCCACATCACCTTTAGGTACTGATTTCCACAATATAATACGCCCAGGTGTAGTATTTACTAAAATATCAACGCAATCACCATAAGTATTTACATGTTTCATCCTAAATCTAATCTTAGTATGCAAACTGATCACCTTAGCATCTAAAGCGTGATGAATCTCGTCTATGTCAACAAAAACCATTCCATGCCCAGGCTCATTATCAAATTCTAGCGTGAGATAGTAAATACCAAGCACAATATCCTTATCCGGCACTAAAATAGGCTTGCCACTGGCTGGACTTAAAATATTATTCGTTGCCATCATCAACGTCCTGGCTTCTATTTGAGCTTGCATCGAAAGAGGTACATGTACAGCCATTTGATCTCCATCAAAGTCAGCGTTGAATGCTGAGCAAACTAAAGGATGTAACTGTATTGCCTTACCCTCGATAAGAACAGGCTCAAAAGCTTGAATACTTAATCTATGTAATGTAGGCGCTCTATTAAGTAGCACTGGATGATCCTTAATTACATCCTCTAAAGCATCCCATACTTCTGGACTTTGAGATTCAACTAATTTTTTAACAGCCTTGATAGTGCTAGCGGCACCATACATCTGTAATTTAGCATATACAAAAGGCTTAAATAACTCTAAAGCCATTTGTTTTGGCAATCCACACTGATGTAACTTTAATTCAGGACCAACAACGATCACAGATCTTCCTGAGTAATCAACCCTTTTTCCTAAAAGATTTTGACGGAATCTAC
>CAMCJU010000088.1 GCA_945875085.1 Candidatus Phycorickettsia trachydisci | reverse complement strand
ACTTTAAATCTTTTTGATACCTCCAAATAACTACTTCCTTCATTTACACACTCTATTGCTTTCTTTCTTAAATCATTACTATAACTTTTTGGCATTTTTTCTTTAATTTTATATAAAATTATTCTCTATTACAACCTAATTTACTATAGTTAAAACTAGGGGCTTTACGGCTGCATTTGGTAAAAATGCACTTATCTATGCCAAACGTTGCCGAACGTTTTTGCGCCAAACGTTTTTGTTCATCCATTTTTCCAAAGATTCTAGTTGAGGTATCTTTAAATTACTTTCCAGATATTTTTTAGTCCGCGGCATAAACTTAACGTAATCATTGTTGCCTTGGAGGGCTTTTCTGGCAAATACCCCAAGAATGCGGCTGTTTTTGTGCGCTCCTAAAATGTTATAGGCAAGCCAGACGTCGCGCCTATCAAATCCAGTTAGCGATATATAATAATATATTAACTCATCTCTTAATCGCTCATCAACATCAATTCTTGCATCATCAAGCAACGAGACAAGGTCATATATGGGGGATGTAAAAATACAATCTTGAAAATCAATTATACCTATTGAGCCATTTGTTAATAAAATATTATCGCCATGAAAATCTCTATGCGAAAACACGTCGTCAAATCTGGGCAGCAGGTCTAAAATTTGGCTCCAAATCTCAAGATACTGATCTTCTAAGGTTTTATTATCAATGCCAAGATACGGAAAATACCAATTAAGGGCCATTTTTACTCCTTTAGACCAGTCGCTTTTAGTATAAATAGGAGCATCTTTTAATTGCCAGTTAGGGATTTTCTGCATCCTAAGCATAGTATCCAAAGCTCTTTTATAGTAACTTAATCTAACGTCTTGATCGAAGGTCAGTAAATATTTATTCAAAGATACGTCGCCAAAATCACTAAGGAGCATTAGAGAACTAGCTTTGTCATGATGCAAGACCTTTGGCGCCAATATGTTATGAGCATTTAGCACCTTTTCTACATCCATAAATTTATCAAAATTTTCGTCTGGATAATGCATCAAAATAAATGAGCTAGGCTGGGGGTTTTTTAAATCCTCCCCAGTCATGATTCGATAGTATTTTTTGCTCGAAGCATCGCCTAGCATGCTTACTACTTCCTTTGACTTAATCTGGCAGTTGTCTAAAAATTGATAAATGTCACGCATTTTATTTTAGTAATTAGCGATATTTTTCTTTGGCTCCTTTTTTGTGTTTTTTTTCAGAACTATGGGAGGGTTCTGATTATTGACAGTTTTCTCATCGATCAAAATATTACATCCAGCAAAATCTTGTAGATTGAACATGGTATCTAAAAGCATATTTTCAATAATTGATCTAAGGCCTCTGGCTCCAGTCTTTTTAATCAAAGCTTTTGCTGCAATTGTTTGCAGAGCCTTCTCATCGAAGCTTAAGTCTACATTATCAAAAGAAAACAGCGCCTGATATTGCTTTACTAAAGCATTTTTAGGTTTGGTTAATATCTCGATTAATGCCTCCTGGTCTAGTTCGTGCAAAGAGGCAACCACCGGCATTCTGCCAATAAATTCTGGTATAATGCCAAATTTAATTAAGTCATCAACCTCAAGCATTTGTAGCGTTTCTGAATATTTTTGATTTTTAGCATCAGTGATATTGGCATTAAACCCTATTGATGATTTAGCCGTGCGGTTACTGATAATTTTATCAAGCCCCATGAATGCCCCGCCGCAAATAAATAATATATTTGTCGTATCAATTGAGATGAATTCCTGCTGCGGGTGCCTACGTCCTCCTTGAGGTGGCACTGAAGCTATAGTACCTTCCATAAGCTTTAATAAAGCTTGCTGCACTCCTTCTCCAGAGACATCACGCGTGACTGAAGGCGAGTCTGATTTTTTGGCGATTTTATCAATTTCATCGATATAAACGATACCTCGTTGAGCTTTTTCTACGTTATAATCAGCAGCTTGCAACAATCTTAGGATAATGCTTTCAACATCTTCCCCGACATAACCAGCTTCGGTAAGAGAAGTAGCGTCAGCAACGGTAAACGGCACGTTTAATACTCTAGCTAGCGTCTGAGCAAGTAATGTTTTCCCTGAGCCAGTAGGGCCTATCAAAAGAATGTTCGACTTACTAAGCTCGACTTTTTGATTATTGCCACTATCGATATGCTCAAGTCTTTTATAGTGATTATGCACAGCAACAGATAATACTTTTTTAGCATACTGCTGCCCTATAACATATTGATCTAAATTATTAAAAAGATCTTTTGTTGAAGGGATGGTGCTTTTTATCTCGGTAACGGTATTCTTATTTTCCTCCTTGATGATATTGGAGCATAAGTCTACGCATTCATTACAGATAAAAACACTAGGCCCTGCTATAATTTTTTTTACATCACTTTGCCCCTTGCTACAAAAAGAGCAGCTAAGAGATTTTTTATCAGTATTTAGAGTTGTCATAACTTTGAAGAACCATTAATCCCATTTAATTTTTTATCAAAACATCTGCTTTGAGAAATCTGCATTGAGAAATACAGATTACTTTTGAAAAGTAGCTAATTAAACCTTTAAGCCATATTTCTTCGATAAAATTATTTCTACCCTTGTTTATTTACCAGCATCTATTTTGATTATACTGAATTATCGTTGATTTTTAAAGTCTGCGTAAATTTAGCGACTTGCTTATTATTGGTTGTTGCTATCTTCTTAGATTCAAAGGAGTCTAGATCTTTGCTTTTCGTAGGATCGATAAATTGAGAAGAAGATAGATTGTAGTTTAGAGGAACAATTCCTATAGGACCATTACGATGCTTTGCTATGATGATTTCTGCTATATCACCTCTTGAAGAAGAAGATGATGAACTTTTTTCCTCATCTATCTTAATGCTTTCCTCATTTCCCTTCTCGGCGATAGCTCTATAATACCCTTCGCGAAAAATAAACATTACTAAATCTGCGTCTTGCTCGATTGACCCAGACTCTCTTAAGTCTGATAGCACTGGTCTTTTGTCAATTCTTTGGTCTACAGCTCTGGAGAGTTGAGATAGCGCTATTATTGGTATATTTAGCTCCCTGGCCAAAATTTTAAGACTTTTTGTTATTTCCGATACTTCCAATACTCTGTTGTCATGATTTCCGGTTGATTGAATTAGTTGTAAGTAATCTATAATGATCAGCCCAAGATTATTTTTTCTGTAAATCTTACGTGCTCGCGAGCGTATAGCTGAAATCGTAACTCCAGGAGTATCGTCTATAAAGATAGGTAATTGACCTAAATATTCCCCAGCTCCAGATATTACCATATGATCTGCGTGATGAAAATTTCCGCTACGCAGCTTTAACGAATTAATGTTTGTTTGCATTGAAATCATCCTAGCTGCCAGCTGCTCCGATGACATTTCTAGGGAAAAAATTCCTACCGCCTTCATTGGCTTGTTAGTATCTAGCTTATGCTCCTTAAGAAATTGTTCAGCAGCAGTCTGGGCTAAGTTAATGGCAAATGCTGTTTTACCCATACCTGGTCTTGCCGCTAGGATAATTAGGTCGGAATTTTGAAATCCCCCCAGTTTCCCATCTAAGTCTGAAAATCCTGTTGAAATGCCCACAACTTGGTTTGAATTATACATTTCATAGGCGCGAAAGATGCTGCTGAGCGAATCTTGAGCGATATTCTTCAAGGACAAAAAACCGCGCTCTATATATCCATATGTTGCAAGCTTAAATAAATCATGGTCAGCCGATTCAATTATTTCTTTAGTCCTGAGATTTTGCAAACTAGAGTTATATGTTTTCTCTAGCATCGTTTCTCCCAATTTGATTAGCTGAAGTCTCATTGCAAGATCGTAGATAATTTCAGCATAATCTTGTGCATTAAGCACTGTCATTGAGGCGGTTGTTAGCTGCGCTAAAAAGCTCTCAGCGCCATTGACGCGAAAGCTTTCATCTGGATCAAGTTTGCCTTTTAAAGACACGGGGGTTATGATATGACCTTCTTCAAATGTTAGGATGATCGCTCTATAAACTTTTTGACTT
>CAMCJU010000087.1 GCA_945875085.1 Candidatus Phycorickettsia trachydisci | reverse complement strand
ATTATGCGGTCAAAGATCTCTCTTGCTACTGATCGCGCTGCTGATTATGCAGCCAGTTGTTTTGCTCATTGGGTTGACAATTTAATTTGTTTAATTTTGATTCCCAAAAAAGCTCTATAAAACTCCTATTCAAGTTATCAGATTTTGGCAAAGATTCTAGCTCTTGTGAATTTTTAAGTCTTTGGTCTTGAGTACCCTCAGTAAGCGTGGTGTCATTTGACGTGAGGCGATAGATATTGTTTGAACTTTCCATATTAATATAAAATTTTCTTCTAATTTTACACTAATTCCAATAAAAAACAATCTTAAATTGATGGATATCTTGGCCTATGGGAATTATTTTGCAATAAGCTCAAACTTTTTTTGCACATACTCTCCAGGCATGAGGGTAATAATCTCTGCCTTGTTAATGCCAAGCTCAGCGATAGCCTTATGATAATCTTCAAGCTGAGTGTAGTAGCCTTCGTCAGAAAGTTTGAAGACCGCAAAGTGGCTAGGGATAAAGAATTTGGCGCGCATGTCTTGATAGGCAAGCAATGCCTCTTGCGGGTTCATATGCACGGGCTTCATAAACCACCTTGGCTCGTAAGATCCTATAGGAACGATAGCAAAAACAATGTTTTGAAATTTATCGCCTATTTCGCGAAACATTTTCTGATTGTAGCCAGAATCTCCGATGAAGCAAACCTGTCTACCTCCAGACTCCACAACAAATCCAGCCCATAAATTTTTATTAACATCAATAACGCTTCTGCTCGACCAGTGCTGGGATGGAATTGCATGGACCATTAAGGACCCTATCTGTTTTTGCTCATACCAATCAAGATCATGGACAATCGCATCTGAGATAGCCTCTTTAATGACGCCTTGATTGCCTAAAGGAACGATAAATATCGGCTTGCTATGGAGGTGCAACTTCTTGACGGTTTCCATATCCAAATGGTCGTAATGATTATGACTGATCAGGACGATATCTATTTTAGGGATCTTGTCAAAGTCGATACCTGGCTGAGTAACCCTCTTGGGACCTATCCAGCTCAGCGGACTTGCTCTTTGCGACCAAACAGGATCAGTTAAAATATTGCAGCTGCCAAACTGTAGCAAAAATGTCGCATGACCCACTGAGCTGATCCTTATATCAGAATCCGAAACTAGGCTGGGCGGATGATCTTTTTTGCCGGCTATCTCCTTAGGCCAGGGTTGATTTTTACTACTAGAAGTCTTCCACTTTAATACCTCAAGGATACTTTTGGGCAGAATACTAACATCTTGATTGTAAAATCTTTTTCGATCGTAATGATCAGTAATTGGATAATTTAGTTTTTTTTCTAGGGTAGTCAAATCTAGGGGAGTCAAATTACGTGAGCGCAAAAATATAAACACAGCTGCCAGAACAGCTAATAGCACTGCAGAGGCTATTAGGAAAAACCTCATCTAGGAAAAATCTAATCTAATTGCTGCAGAATCAATCAGCGGCCATAGCTCTTCTGTTTTTACGACGCCTACGGTCTGACTCTTGCTGTTTACGCAACTTTTTTGCTGAATTAGGCTCGTGAAACTGAGAAAGCTTGAATTTACTGGTTATTCCCTCCCTTTGTATTTTACGCTTTAAGGCATATAATGCCTTCCCAGTGTCATATGGCTGAACAGCAACGTGAGTGACCATAATTTAATTACCTTTTTTGTTTATTTATATATTGCATCATATATTCTAATATTTATATAATTTAGCTAATAAAGTCAAGAATAATAGCAAAAAATATATAATTTTTATGGAAAACATCATGGGCAGCGTCATAGAAAACTTCCCCGAGAGTCAAAAAGATCTTCGTCAAAGATTTTTAGATAAAGTAATCGAATTAGCGCAACTAGAGAAGTGGTCGGGGCAAATACTTCAGCAAGCATGCTATGATCTAGGGCTAAGTGCTCATCATTATCGCCTTTGGTTTGCAAACGGAGTAAATGACATATTATCATTTTTGGAAGCGGTATATGATCAAGAAATGCTTACGGCTATCGAGACAACCAAGATAGATGGCACAACTAATAAAATTGCCTTTGCCCTGAAGGTTAGAATCTTAAAAACTTCTAAGCCTAAGCTATTGTCCATGAAAAACAGCGCTTATTACCTGAAGCCTGCAAATTTTGCTCACGGCATGAGGTTAGCTGCAGATACTGTTGATTTAATATGGCGCGCTGCCTCAGATAGGTCGCTTGATTTTAACTACTACTCAAAAAGGATACTGCTACAAGGGGTTTATTTATCGAGTCAGGCATATTATTATTCCGATTCTTCTAAAGATAGCATCAATACAGAAAAATTTATTGAAAGCTCTTTAAATCAGGTCGTAAGTAGTGCAAAATGTTTAAAGAAGATACCTAGTTGGTTGAATAGAATTCCTGTTGTCAGAATGTTTCTATGAGTAATTTTTTTGGAGTAATTTTGAATAATTTTCTATCGAGTAATTTTCTATGAGTAATTTTTATCCTAAAGTCGTATCGAGCCCAAACTTTCCTGAGATAGAAAATAAAATCATTGAATTTTGGGAGCGACACAAGATGTTTGAAAAATCCGTCCAGCTCCATCCTGCTAGCAAAGATGGCAAAAATAATGAATTTATTTTCTATGATGGGCCTCCTTTTGCCAATGGCTTGCCGCATTACGGGCACCTACTCACAGGCTTTATAAAAGATGTTTATGCTAGATATCAAACTTCCAAAGGTAAAATGGTCGAGAGAAGATTTGGCTGGGATTGCCATGGCCTGCCAGCTGAAATGCAAGCGGAAAAAGAGCTTGGCCTATCTGGCCGAAACTCGATTATAGAATATGGAATTGATAAATTTAATCAGCATTGTTCTAAATCGGTACTAAAATACACAGAGCTCTGGGAGGAGTATGTAACCAAACAGGCAAGATGGGTAGATTTTAAAAACTCCTATAAAACTATGGATACAAACTTCATAGAGTCAGTAATTTGGGCCTTTTCAGAGCTTTATAAAAAAGGCTACATATATGAGGCAATGCGCGTTATGCCCTACTCATGGGCCTGCCAGACTCCTTTATCGAACTTTGAAACCAAACTCGACAACAGCTATCGCCAGCGCGCTGATAAAGCCGTAACAGTTAGCTTTAAACTAAAATCAAAACCCAAGGCGGTAACGCTAGTTGCAAAAGAGTACAGAATCCTGGCATGGACAACAACTCCATGGACTTTGCCCTCAAATTTAGCTCTAGCCTTGAACCCTAAGTTGACATACGTTGCCATAATGGCAGATGAGGTATGCTATATCTTGGCTGAGTTTGCATTGGAAAATTACAAAAAAGAGCTGAATTTAGAAGATCAAGCCGTTATGGAAAAATTCCAAGGCATTGAATTGGAAAATTTAGATTACTACCCTTTGTTTGATTATTTTGCCCAGCATGAAAATGCTTTTCGCATATTTGCAGCAGATTTTGTAGAAACTGGTAGCGGTACAGGGATAGTGCACATGGCGCCAGGATTTGGCCAAGACGATCAAGCACTCTGTCAAAAGCACGATATTGCAATTGTTTGCCCGGTTGATAGCGCTGGCAAATTTACTGATGAAATACCAGACCTGCAAGGCTTGCAAGTATTTGACGCTAATGATTCGATAATAATTAATCTGAAGAAACGGGGCAATTGGATTAAAACCGAGCAATATCTTCATAACTATCCTCATTGTTGGAGAACTGACACTCCCCTGATATATAAGGCTATGCCATCGTGGTATGTAAAAGTCACGGCATTTAATGAAAGAATGGCGGAGCTAAATCAGCAGATCAACTGGATTCCCGGCCATATAAAAGATGGTATGTTCCATAACTGGTTAGCTGGCGCCAAAGACTGGTCAATTAGTCGTAATCGCTTTTGGGGGGCGCCAATTCCGGTATGGCAATCAGATGACCCTAAATATCCACGAATCGATGTGTACGGCTCTATAGCTGAGCTAGAAAGAGACTTCTGCGTCAAGGTCCATAGCCTTCATCGTCCATTTATTGACTCTTTAGTGCGCCCAAATCCAGATGATCCA
>CAMCJU010000086.1 GCA_945875085.1 Candidatus Phycorickettsia trachydisci | reverse complement strand
CCTGATCCTTTTAGCTCAATATTAACTGCGCTAACGGCAGCTAGAGCCTCAAAGCTTCCGGCACCATCGACAACAAGTTTAGCTACGGATTGGACGCCTCCTATCTCGCCATCTTGGGTCAGTGTTGTTCCTGATGCACCTGTATTTTTGTATGTCAAAATACCTTCACTAGGACCAGAACCATCGATTTTGCCTGTGACTCTCTTATTGCCACTGACTTCAAAAGTTGCTTTAGCAGCAGCATTCCCAAGTGTCAAGGTATCAAATACTTGATTGCTATCGCCAAAGGTAATGCCTGAATTAGCTTTCGATGATTTAATTTTGATAGTAGCGTTATTAACTTCAGTAATTGTGACGGATTTTTTAGCATCGAATGTACTTCCTCCGCCTACTCCGGCTGTAAGTAGAGTAACCGTGCCATAGTCTTCTTCTTGATTCCAGATTTGAGACCAGTTTTTAAAATCAATCTTGCCAATTATGTAGGGCGCGTTTTTATTAACCGCACCCCCATAAGTATTGGTCACAGATTGACCGACTCCAAAACTGACTTCATCACCGTTAGTGAAGGCGATATTGCCTTGGTCGGTGTTGGTAAGTTGGCCATCTGGCGTGAAGGCGGTGGGGGCGGTATGGGTGGTGTAAACCAGCGCAAAAGCGGTGCTGGTGCTGCCTAGGGTGATGGCAGCTAGGCTGGAGGCGGTAAGGATGTTTTTGATCCAAGCTTTAGCGGCAGACTTGCTTGACGTTACATTGCTTGCTACATTGCTTGCTACATTGCGGTTTTGCACATTGCCATTTTGGTTTTTGTCTTTAAGGTCCATATTTGTAAATAAAAAATATAAGTTAAATTGAAATGTTTTTACATAGTATATGATGACGTGATATTTGCCATATGTCAAGATGGTTTCTATTAATTGCAGCTCATAATGTGCAAATTTGGCCTAATTTATTAATAATGAGCTAAAAATGTTGCATTAATACTACAGCGGTGCTAGAGAGTTTTTTGGAAGAGAATTT
Organism: Candidatus Phycorickettsia trachydisci; assembly: GCA_945875085.1. Classification (GTDB taxonomy): domain Bacteria; phylum Pseudomonadota; class Alphaproteobacteria; order Rickettsiales; family Rickettsiaceae; genus CAMCJU01. The sequence continues at coordinate 3,108 of CAMCJU010000086.1, read as the reverse complement.
TTTGCAACAGGGAGTGCAAATTCAAGAAATGGCCTTTATAGGGGCGGCTTTTATAGGGAAGGCCTCATCTAGCAGAGGGCTTGCAATAGGAGGGGGTTTTGTTATATGCTTATGTAAGCCAAGATGATCTTTAAGATGACCTTAAAGATGATATTCGAAGTAGCGACTCTCCTTGGAAAAGCAAGGTGATTGGCATGCTTATTTATTGGTAAGAAGAGGCGCTTTGATAGGGAGAGGCATAATAACTTAAAAATTTATACATTAATATATGGATACGACACAAAATAGTGATAAAAATCAAGGTCAAGGTGAATTAAATGGCTTTGACTTAAGCTTCGAAGAGGCCTTAAAGGAATTGGAGATGATTGTAAAAAAAATCGATTCAGGCCAGGAGAGCTTGGATAGCGCAATTGAGTCTTTCGAGCGCGGCTCCAGGCTTAAGCAGCATTGCCAGAATAAACTGGAAGAGGCGAAGCTGAAAATTGAGAAAATAATTGAATCTAGTGATGGGCAAATCTTAAGTCAAGAGGTCAGCATACTATAGGGCTTTTTGCTGGCAAATATTGGGGCATAAAAGCCAAGGGTGCTATATTCTGGGCGCTATATTCTGAAAAGGGTTGCTTGCAAATAAAATAGCGTCATCTGATAGCGTCATTGTAAATAGCATCATTTTAGCATCATCTGATTTTTACTTGGCATGAGGGGCGGGCCATAATGCTTGGCTGGAAGCTTTGGGCAAGATATGCTAATTCGTAAGTAATTAATTAGCTATTTTAAAAAATATTTATGTCAGAATCCGCAACTGTGGCGGTCGCTTATGGCGATGGCATTGGGCCAGAAATAATGCAGGCAACTCTGCACATCCTGAAAGAGGCAAAAGCAAACATCAAAATACAAACTATCGAAATAGGCCAAAAGCTATACAACAAGCACTATACTTCCGGCATTAACCAAGAAGCCTGGGACACGATTGCAAATTCGAAAGTATTACTCAAAAGTCCGATAACTACGCCACAAGGCTCGGGATATAAAAGCCTGAACGTTACGCTGCGCAAGGCCTTGGGGCTGTATGCGAATGTGCGGCCTGCGCGCTGCTTCCATCCGTTTGTTGCAACCAAGCACGCGGCGATGGACTTGGTTATTGTGCGGGAAAACCAGGAAGATATTTACGCCGGCATTGAGTATCGCCACACCAGAGATGTATATGAATCGGTAAAATTGATCAGCAAAAGTGGTAGCCAGAAAATTATCCGCTATGCCTTTGAATATGCAAGGCTGCACGGGCGCAAAAAGGTGACCTGCCTTGTCAAAGACAATATAATGAAGTTTACCGATGGTATTTTTCACAAAACGTTCGATCAGATGCGTCTGGAGTATCCTGAGCTGGAAGCTGACTGCTTGCTGATGGATATTGGGACTGCGAAAATTGCTAGTCAGCCGGAGATGTTTGATGTGATTGTGACTTCGAATTTGTATGGCGATATTATCTCGGACGTTGCTGCGGAAATTTCTGGCTCAGTGGGACTCGCAGGCTCAAGCAACATCGGGCCCCATATGGCGATGTTTGAGGCGGTTCATGGGTCGGCTCCTGATATTGCAGGAAAAGGCATTGCAAACCCATCGGGCCTTATTAATGCGGCAGTTATGATGCTGGTGCACTTGCAGCAGCCAAGGCAGGCAAGCTTGATAGAAAATGCGTGGAAGAGGACTCTTGAAGATGGAATATGTACGCTTGATGTTTATAAGAGTAATATGAGGAGCAAGATGCTAGGGAGTATGACGCAGGTCTCAACGATGGAATTTGCCGCAGCTGTGGTAGCGCGCCTTGGTTTGGCGCCGCAGGTTTTGCCGAAGGCAAACTATGCACAGATATCGCTTGAGGCAATAGGCGAAATAGCAAACGATGGCATTATAGACTCAAGCGGCAGCAAAAAGCTCGTTGGCGTCGATGTGTTTATAGACATGCTGCTTGAAGGCCCAGGCGTGCTAGCAGAAAAAATTCAAGGCAATGAGCATGCCGGGGCTATGTTGCAGATGATTACGACTAAAGGCCTGAAGGTTTGGCCCAATGCGCAAGAGGTAAAAATCAGCTCTGACCACTGGTGCTGTAGGTTTATTGGCGTCAAAACGCACCAGGAGACGCTCAGAATTCTTCAGGAGCTTGCTGATAAGGGCATTGATTTTATTAAAGTGGAGCATTTGTATGAGTTCGATGGCGTTAAAGGGTATTCTTTGGCGCAAGGCGAGTGACTAACTAACCTTTAGCGATCAATTGTTGTCTGCTGCCAAGAATTTTGCGCCTACCAAGAACTTTGCGCCTAAAGGCTTGAGACTTGAGGCTTAGACTTGAGGCTTAGACTTGAGGCTTAGACTTAAAGCCAAAAGCAAAACAGAGCCAAAAGCAAAACTATCATAAATACTGCTGATCTATAGGGATTACCAAAAAATCGCCCACTTCCTTCAGCTGCCACTCTACCTGTAGATAATACAAAAGCAAATTGGCTCGCTTGCAGCTCGAAACAGTCCTTATCTTTTGGATAATCTTTATAATTTGGATAATCTTTATAATATTGAGAGATGGATTCTTTAAGCTTACAAAAAGCTTCTTTAGCCTTAGAGCATGCAGGAATGATTATAAGTAGAAAGTTTATCATTTTGCTCCTTAGTGATCTGATAAACTATCCGATAAAGCCCATCAAGGATTAACATTTTCACTACACAAGATATATGCTTTTGCTACTTTATATTCTTCATATCGCAACATCACCTCAGGCAGCTTGCCTTTAAGGGAGTCTTGAACGAAATATTTCAAAGCCTTAAATTCACGTATTCTAATATCTTCGCCTTGATCTTTATCTAAATAACCAAAAACATTCGGCTGATGTTGGTAGATATTTTTAGAGACAAGAACTGGCAGCAACGGTCCTATCTCCTTCGAGACATCAATGTCGCTAGAATCTATTAGCATTGATTGCTCACCGTTGATCAAAAAGGAATTCTCCAAAAGAGAAACAAACTTTCTTAACGCTTGATCGAAGCCTTCAGATTTTTTGAATCCTTACTGCTCAAGCTTATCTTCTAAATATCGGCGGTTTTTATCATTTTTTT
>CAMCJU010000085.1 GCA_945875085.1 Candidatus Phycorickettsia trachydisci | reverse complement strand
TACCACAATACACCCATCTAGTTCTTTTTTAAAGGTAGAGCCAAATATAATATTTGCAGTTGGGTTGTTAATTTCCTCTCTAATCCTATTGGCAGCAGCATCAACTTCAAATAAAGTCATATCCATCCCTCCGGTAATGTTGATTAATACCCTGGATGCTCCGCCTATAGAGACTCTATCAAGCAGAGGATTGGATATGGCCCTTTCGGCTGCGATAATTGACCTGTTTTCATCTTCATCGCATACCCCTGTTCCCATCATAGCTGGCCCGCCATCCTTCATTATCGTGGAAATATCAGCAAGATCTAAATTAACAAGACCCTCCATAACGATAAGCTCTACTATGCCGCATACCCCGTCTCTCAAGACGTTATCTGCAATTTTAAAAGCGTCTATAAAAGTTGTGCGCTCATTAGCTATGCGAAATAGATTTTGGTTTGCAATAATGATTAAGGTATCAACATAGTCGTGCATTTTAGCCAGCCCAGCCTCTGCTATTGCCATCCTATGAGCCCCTTCAAATAAAAATGGCTTAGTCACTACTCCTACAGTCAAAATACCCATTTCTTTAGCAATTTTAGCAATTACTGGAGCAGCTCCAGTTCCAGTGCCGCCTCCCATGCCGGCAGTAATAAATACCAAATTTGCTCCATCTAGGTAATTGCGTATTTCTTTTGTCGATTCTTCGGCAGCAGCTTCGCCTATTTGAGGCAAGGCGCCAGCCCCAAGGCCTTTAGTTGTGTGAGCTCCTAATTGAATTTTATGCTCAGTAAGTGAATTCTCAAGGGCCTGAGCGTCGGTATTAGATGCTATAAAAGTAACGCTTTTTAAGCCAGACTGAATCATGTTATTGACGGCATTGCCTCCAGCGCCACCTACGCCAAAAACTAGTATCTTAGGCTTTAAGGATGTTTCATGATTTTCAGTAAACATAATACAGTATCATTATTTTAAAAAATTGTTATATATTATCATACATTATCATGGAATGTTAATCCAGTTATTCATTTAGCGTAAAATATTTTTTGCAAATTACAAGCATTGATACTTCTGACTTTGCAACTTCTGATATGCTGCTGCCATATATAATTTAATATTTTTCTGAAATATTAAAAGGGGTAAAAATAATACCTTTTCGTTTTTTCGAATATAATAGCTTTCCTATAATAGGTGTATTTTTCAATACTGTGTTAATTCCATACATCGATGGAAAAGTTGCTCCATTTAATTTTATCTCACGCTTATCTAAATTAACATTGCCTTTAAAGATTAAATCAAAAGACTTGCCATTTATGTTGCAATCTAAAATATTAATCACATTACCCCCCAAAGCAAAGTTGGCATCTAATTTATTGAATTTTATCTCTTGGCTAAAAATTTGCTCCGGCGATAAAGACAGCAGCGATAAAAAATTAGCCATAAATGGAGTTTTTGTAATAGTAAAATTATCAATCTCCAATTTGCCTCGGCTTACCTTAGGGGTTTGGACTGTTTTTATTATATTCCCTTTAGTGGAAATTACTAAATCCATTTGACCATTTTTCATATTGCTATAAATGCCAAGTGCTTTAAATAACATTCCGGCATTTTGGCTTGTGATACGCCACTTTTTTTCTGAATCGTTATTGGCATCAAGTATGACTGTGATTTTTTTATTTGCAATACTAGCGCCTCCTTGGCCATGAAGGCACTCTTTAGGGTCGCATTTTATGCTAAAATCAACATCATCTGCTTCGATATTGTTTTTTAGCTTGATTTTGTTGAATTTAATATTTGCTGCTAAGCTTAATGCATCTTGTTTTTTCTTCAGCAAATGAAATAAATCAACGTTTTCTAGATTTGCATATTTTCCCGATAAATCGCAGCTAATTTTATCTTTTGCAAGCTGTAATTTGCCGCTGATATCTTGGAAAGACTCGGTATTGACTGAGGCAAGATTTAAAACTTGCAAAGTTAGGTTAAAGGAGCCTTTTATATCAAGGCTAGGGTGACCATAGATCTTAAATGTCATATCCTCCATAGACTTGCCACTATTTATCTCCAATAAGCACTTTACGCCTTTTTTCTTTTTAAAGCCAATTTGTGGCGCTTTTATACTAACGTTGCTTAAATCGGCAGTAGCTAGAAGTTTCTGACCCTTAGCAGAGTCGGTGTATGTTACGTGTAAAAACTCTATGCCTTTTATGGTTATTGGCAGCTCAGGGGCGTTTTTCAAGGTCTGGAGTTTAATTTTTCCGGTAGCAATAGAATTGCTATATGGTATATCTTGCTCGTATTTTAACGCTGCCCCATATTTGTTAAGACTGCCATCGCCCTCTATGAGCAAATGCTTTCGATCAATAGTAAACCCAAGCTTTGGGGCGTTTATATCAATCTTACCCGCTAGGCCTTTTAGATAAAAATTTTGCGCATTGCCTTTGATGTTAATAATTGTAGGTATTTCTTCTGCAACGGCAATAATTGCCTTAACATTGCCTGTTAGGTTTCCTTTTACGTTAGAAAAGATTATGCCTTTAGTTTGAAGGGCTTTTTTTTGCTTGTCATTAATAAAAGAATCGACGCAGCTTGTTTGCCCTTCAATATTTAGATCAATATCAATTATCGAGTCACGCCCAAGAAGAGTAGAGCTAGCTTTGCCTTGTTTTACTTGCAGGCCTTCAGAGACCGCGCTAAATATTTCACATTCTACCTTATCGCCGTTTATAATTGCTTTTGCCTTGACGTTTTGTGCGATCGGAAAGTCTGGATCGTACCTTAGCTTCACTTCGTCAAAATTAATTTCTCCCGATAGATTATCGCGCTTTAGCGCGCCCCAATTTTCAGCGTTCATATCGATTTTTAGATTTCCAGACATGACTCCTTTAACATCAAGTTTGTCTAGAAGCGCAAAGGTCTTATTGGGTCTTATGATGGTTTTTAAAAATTTATAACTAGATAACTTGAGCTTTTGAAAATTTGCCTCAAGTTTAACGTCAGGCAATGAGTTCTTGTTGTTAATAATTCTTCCAGATAGCTCTATTGCTGCTTCGTTAAAATTAAAATTACAAGAAGAAAGGTTGATTTTGTTGTTTTGTATCGCAAGATTGCATGATCCTTGCTGATTTTCGCCATGAATATTTACATCAAAATCTCGAGTAATTTGCTTGAAATTTAGCGATTGTAGATAATTTGCCGTTAATTGACTGCGAATTACTGTCTCATTAATCACAGGGTCGCTGATGCTAAAATCCAGTTTCAATTTATTATTTAATAAGCCGTATTGCAACCTTGCTTGCTTGGCTAGTATTTTCATATCGTCGACATCTACTTTGACATCATGAAAGACGATCTGGCTGGTGCTCAAATCTAGGGAAGTTGATCCTACTTCTATATCGAGTCCAAAGTATCTTAATCCCTCCTTAGTGGCAAGATGGGCGATTTGATTTTTATAAATCGCGGGCAAAGACATCAGCGCTATTATGCCGCAAGTTGTCATTAGCGCGATTGTCAAAAAGCTATAGACTATAAATTTGATTATTCTCATGCTATTTTTAGTTTAACCTTCGAATAGTTAAATTATTGATAAAATTTTCTCTAAACGCAACCTATTTGGTATTTTTTATTTTATAGGTAGTTGCTTTGTATTGCAATCCAGCCCTGGGTTTTGATTTTTAGGCCAAAGATTTTAAATTTATCTTGTGAGTCTTTCGCTTTAATTTTAGAATCATTCTCAGCATAATATCTTTTAATTTTAAAATTCTAAATACGTTAAATAATGACATTAGTTGACACAGCATTGATATGTATGTATTTATTAATGATTACCTATATCGGTTTATTTACAGTTAAGCCCGCTCGGACTATTGAAGAATATGCAGTAGGTGATAAAAAGATTTCCACCTATAGTCTGGTTGGTACCATATTTGCCACTTGGATAGGCTCTGTTGCTCTTTCAAATACTATCAACAAAGGTTTTCTTGTTGGCGTTTCTTATATTTTAGTTATATTGGGCGACGTTATTAATTTAATCATGTGCGCTTATTTGGCAAAATACTTTCATCGTAATTTTAACAAAGCTATCTCGATTGGCGATATCATGGAGCCAAGTTTTGGTTTAGGCGCTAGAATCATTAGTGGCATCATAAGCTTTATGGTTTGTTTATGTTAC
>CAMCJU010000084.1 GCA_945875085.1 Candidatus Phycorickettsia trachydisci | reverse complement strand
TGTCATCAGATTCAAAACTCCCAAAACTGGCAGCACTGTTGTTAACGACCTGATTCATGGAAAAATAACTTTTGAAAACAATACCCTTGAAGATTTGGTGTTATTGCGTAGTGATATGAAGCCTTTGTATAATCTGTGCGTTGTGTGCGATGATTATGACATGTCCGTGACTCATGTTATTAGAGGTGATGATCATATAACTAACGCAGCCAGGCAGCAGCTTTTATATGATGCAATGGGCTGGGCAGCTCCACAAATGGCCCACATTCCTTTAATACACGGCCCAGATGGCGCAAAATTATCAAAGCGGCATGGAGCAACAAACGTTGTAGACTACCAGGATTTGGGATATTTGCCCGATGCTTTAATGAACTATATTTTAAGGCTTGGCTGGAGCTTTCAGGGTGATGAGATAATATCTTTAGCAAATGCTGCAAAAATTTTTGACCTAGCTCAAGTTGGCAAGTCATCTGCTAGAATCGATTTTGATAAAATGAAAAACATCAATGCTCAGTACATCAAGGCGCAAGATGATAAGGTCTTAACGCAATTGGTAATCGAGATGCTGGCCACCGGTGGATTGCAGGTAAACAGTAAGTCAAGGGATTTTATTTTAAAAGGAATGTCAGGCATGAAGGTAAGGGCAAGCTTAACAACGCAGCTAGTATGTATGGCTAAAATTTACCTTAACAATTACCCGATCCAATATACTCTAGAGGCAAAGGAGGTTCTGCTAAAAGCAAATCCTGATCTTATTGCTGCGGTAATAGATCTAATTAATGATCTAATTAATGATATTTTCGATAATCCCTCCGATCACAGCAGCAAGGTAATACAAAATGCCTTTAATGATCTTGCCGCTAAACATCAAATTACTTTAAGCGCACTGATGCGGCCAGTAAGATGCTTGATAACAGGCTCAACGACCTCCCCAAGCGTATTTGAAATTATTGCAATTATTGGCAAGGCTCATACGATAGATAGATTGATGAAATTTAAATCATAAAATGGCCCTACTCGATAGCTTAAGTCGTTTGCATGATAATAGTCAGCTGCCGTATGTAGTTTTAATCAGCACTAACAATGCTCAAATAGCATTAGACCAGTTGCAAGATTTTACTCAAAAAGCTTTTGGCATCAACTTGAGCAAATATAATACTAATAGCTTATTGTTAAAACCACAAGATAGTGGCAATATTAATATTGATCAGGTGCGAAAATTAAAATGCCTGCTACAGCAAACCTCTACGGACTTAGTAAAAGTGGCTGCTATTTATCAGGCAGATTGTATGAACATAAGTAGCGCAAATGCAGCTTTAAAACTACTTGAAGAGCCGACTGATAATACTTATATTTTTTTAATATCTAGTAAGATAGGAAGTATTTTGCCAACAATTAGGTCCAGGTGCTATAAATTGCGCTGCGATTACTTAAGGCAAGATCCGCTTGTCCAATACTATGAGTTTATTTCCTTGCTGGCGCTTCATGACATCTTGCTCATTTTAGAAAAGTTTGATTTTAAAGCTCATCAAAAGGATTTTGCCGATAGTTGTTTATTGTTTGCAAATAAGATGATAAAATTTAGGCTGTCTTGCGCGCTAGATTTAAACAGCCAAGAGGAAGCTTTGCTTAGCAAATTGCGCCCAAATTCTTCCATACAAAAATTAATATCTTGTTATGACGAGATTTACTCTTTAACTACAAAAGCCGCTAATCACGACCTTGAGTTTAGAAGTATAGCAATATTATTATTAGAAGCAATTTATGAACATATTGGCAATAGAAACTAGCAATCAAAGGGTCTCTGTGGCAATATATAGCAGCAATACTTTGGCCGCTTTTTATTATGACGATACCATCAACATGCAAGCTGAAAACCTATTTCCGATGATAGAGCGTGCCTTCATAGCCAGTAAGCTTAGGTATAGCGATTTGCAGCACATTGCAGTAACAAATGGGCCAGGAAGCTTCACGGGCATTAGAATAGGCTTAAGCGCAGTTCAGGGGATTATGTTAGCCTTGCCTTCTATATCGAGTCTGGTTTTTAGTAATTTTGTGGTTATGGGGTATGCTGCCATTAGGCAGTTATCTAATAGGGTCAAATATATTGCTGTTATTCTGCAAGCAACACCTACTGAATTTTACGTTCAGACGCTGCATTTTGACTTAAGTCCCTTTCTTGAGCCTGAGATGATTAATATAGAGCAAATAGCTGATTACTTAAATAGGCGTGATACAAAAGTAGCGGTAATTGGCAATGCCATTGGGGCTGTGCTTGATAAGATTATCGATAACCCAAATTTAATAATCTTGCCACGTTTTGCTAAAGTTGATGCAAGGCGTCTAGGGTCTTTGGCCTGCAGGTGGCGGCAATTTGCAACATCGATGTCGCCAGACGTTCAGCCTCTTTATATTAAGCCAGTAAGCGTTAATCTTGGCGGCTGCTAAAGCGCTTTAATTTCCTAAGCGCTTTAATTGCTGATTTTCGCGCTATGCCTTAGGTGGTCCAGTGATAAAATTATCGTTTTTATAGCTTTAAGCTTTATTTTCTCTGTATTTGCTCTTTGCAAAATCTGCTTTAAAGAATAGAATCTAAGCATAAGAAAAAAATAAGAATTTATTGCAATGAGAATGTATAAAAAACTTTTAACATTAATGTTGATAGTATTTAGTTTTAATTTTGTCTATGCTACTGAAAGCTATTATGAAGATTCGTCAAATTCTGATGCGGAAAGTAAGTTAGTATTTAAATTTAGAATCTCAGGTATTGTGGCTAAAAGTAAGGGTAGCGGACTGCCTAAGCTGGAAGACAAAGATATTAATGCTAATTTAGTGGCCAATGGCTTTGGCGGTGATGTTTCCACGATAGTATTTTTTAATGAATATCTAGCATCGGAACTATCGTTAGGATTTAATGCATATAAAACCAAACAATCTGTTATAAACCAAGTAGCCTTAGATTATGGTACAAATAAGGCTAATGTGCAAAAAAACTTAAACATCTACTCAGTACCTGGAACTTTCACTTTCCAATACCACATAGCGCCATTTGGGGGGTTTAGTCCTTATCTGGGCGCTGGTTATAGCTTGGCTTATTTCTACACTAATAATAAGAATATTAGGGTTAATAAATTTACTGGTGCGCCAGTTCTGCAAGCTGGAATTGACTTTATTGCCCAAGATAATACACTAATTACGCTAGATGTTAAAAAATATTTTCTGAGTAAAGATGTATATTATAAATCATCTTTTTCGGGTCGAGCAAATGATTTAAAGTCTAAATTAAAATTAGATCCTCTGGTAATTTCCGCAGGTATTGGGTTTCAGTTTTAGCAATTTTCCAATTGCGTTAGATGTTAATTGTTTCTGGTAGCAATCAGCATTTCTTGGCTTTTGCGGTTGCTAGTATCTTGGCGCAGGGCTATATTCAAGCCTCGGTAGATAAGTTCAGTGATCAAGAGCTTAAAATAAATTTGCTAGGCGATTATTCGCATCAAGATGTTTTTATATTTCTCTCGACTTGCTCGTCGGCAAACGATCGCTTGATGGAATTATTTTTAATTGCCGATAAAATCCACTTAGCATCTCCAAAAAGCATCACGGCAGTTATTCCATATTTTGGCTACTCTAGACAAGACCGAAAATTCGATGATCAGCCTATTTCAAAAAATACGGTTTTTAGCTTGTTGGCAAGCGTGGGAATTAGCAGCGTAGTTACCCTTGATTTGCATTCAGATACTAACATAAATTTTCCTGTTAAGTTGCATAATATTGCCTTTTGGCAAATATTTTGGCAAGATTTGTCTAGCAAGCTATTTGATAAGGATACTTTAATAGTATCGCCAGATTCTGGAAGTAGCCAGAGGGCTAAAGTTTTAGCTCAAAAGCTAGGTCTAGAGGCTCTTAGTCTTGGCAAGACAAGAATGCCTGATGGATCTTGTGTCATAAATTGTGCAAAGGATCAGTTCTTAAGGCAACGTTTTAAAAATAAGCACTGTATATTGGTGGATGATATAGTAGATAAGGCAAATACTCTTTCTGCAGCTGCGGATTTTTTGCACAAAAGTCAGGCCAAGTCTATAGATGCTTATGTTACTCATGGTATCTTTTCTGCTGCAGCGCTGGAGTTGATAGAGCGATCTTTGATAAAAAACCTCTACATTACCGATAGTATCCCTCAGCCAAGAG
>CAMCJU010000083.1 GCA_945875085.1 Candidatus Phycorickettsia trachydisci | reverse complement strand
GATCATTTAATGGGATTAAGTAGACTCATAGCTCAATCAACTGAGCAAGTAATATCGGAAGAAAAGCCGCTACTTTCAGCAACTCTTCCTAATGGATATCGTATTCAAGTAGTATTTCCGCCAGTATGCGAGCCAGGCTGCGTGGGTATGGCAATTAGAAAATCTGGAGGCATGCAAATTAGTCTTGATGATTATGAAAAAAAAGGCGCTTTTAATCATACCGCTACTGAGTCTCTTGACGATCCAGACATCGCAATACTCCAAGATCTCTTGAGTAAAAATAAAGTTAAGGATTTTTTAAAACATGCCGTACTGGCCAAGAAAAATATTATTATTAGCGGTGGCACATCGACTGGTAAAACAACTTTTATTAATGCTGCACTTTTAGAAGTTCCTTCTACAGAAAGATTAATTACAGTAGAAGACGCCAGAGAGGTTCAAGTGCCACTACATAAAAATAGACTGCATCTTATAGCATCAAAAGGGGGGCAGGGCAGAGCAAAAGTTAGCACTCAGGAATTAATAGAGGCATGCTTGCGTCTTAGGCCGGATCGAATTATTATTGGCGAATTAAGGGGCGCTGAGGCGTTTAGTTTCTTAAGGGCTATTAACACAGGTCATCCAGGCTCTATTGCAACATTGCACGCAGATACACCGGCTATGGCTCTGGAGCAACTAAAACTCATGGTCATGCAAGCCGGCTTGGGGATACCTCCTGATGAAATCAAAAAATACATTCATACTATAGTTGACGTTGTCGTGCAGCTTAAAAGAGGCCAAGGTGGCCAGCGCTACGTCTCAGAAGTATATTTTAAAAACGCAAAAGAAGAATAACGCCATGGAAGCAGAAAGTACGGTTGCAGCAAATTTCAAAAATTTTATTATAATTATCGCAATTCATGTCTTAGCAATTTGCATGCTTGTATTGGCTAGTAGTTTTGCAGTAGCATTCGTTAGTAATCAGCTTGATTTTATCGGCTTTGATCTGAATTTTTTAACAATACTGAAATATTGGTTTGATTGGCTTTTGCAATATTGGGGAGCAATGACCTGGGAGTATTCTAATTATATAAAACTTAAATTAACTTGCGCCTTAGCTGGGCCCACATTACTTTTTTTACCTATCTACGCCCTTTCTTGCCGCAAACTTTTTAATTTAAAATTTTTTGAAACTAAAGAAAAAGTATATGGAGATGCGTCTTGGGCTTCTGATAGCGATATTAAAAGAGCAAACTTAAGAGCTAAAGACGGTATGCTGCTTGGCGTTGATGATGATGGCTATTATATCGCCGATGGCTTCCAGCACGCTTTATTATTTGCCCCTACTGGCTCAGGAAAGGGCGTTGGATTTGTGATCCCAAATTTATTATTTTGGACCCATTCTATGGTAGTTCACGACATCAAGCTGGAAAACTACGAATTAACTAGCGGCTGGAGAGCAAAGCAAGGGCAAGAAGTCTACGTTTGGGAGCCGTCGAATCCTGATGGAGTCACGCATTGCTATAATCCTATTGATTGGGTTAGTAAAAAACCTGGACAGATGGTTGATGACGTGCAGAAAATTGCCAACTTGGTTTTGCCAAAACAGGACTTTTGGGAGAACGAAGCCCGAAGCCTATTTTTAGGAGTGGTATTAAGTTTACTGGCCGATCCATCTAAAGTAAAATCATTCGGCCAAGTTGTGCGCACCATGCGTAGCGATGATGTTGTTTATAACCTGGCAATATCACTAGATACTTTAGGTAAAGTAATGCACCCTGTTGGGTATATGAATATTGCAGCATTTTTGCAAAAAGCAGATAAAGAGCGCTCAGGGGTTATCTCCACGCTAAACTCATCTTTGGAGCTATGGGCTAACCCTTTGATTGATGCAGCAACAGCATCTTCAGACTTTAACATCCAGGAGTTTAAAAAGAAACGCACGACAATATATGTAGGACTAACGCCAGATAACATCCAAAGATTGCAAAAGCTAATGCAAATCTTTTATCAGCAAGCTACCGAGTTTTTAAGTCGCAAAATGCCAGACATTAAGGATGAGCCTTACGGAGTGATGTTTTTGATGGATGAATTTCCAACCCTTGGAAAGATGGAGCAATTTAAGGCCGGAATCGCATTCTTTCGAGGCTACAGAGTCAGGCTGTTTTTGATTATTCAAGATACGCAGCAGCTTAAAGGCATCTACGAAGAAGCCGGTATGAATTCGTTTCTTTCAAACTCAACGTTTAGGATTACCTTTGCTGCTAACAACTATGAAACGGCAAATCTTATTTCGCAATTATGTGGTAATAAGACAGTAAAGCAGGTCTCAAACAGCAGGCCAAAATTCTTTGACCTAAACCCCGCTACTAGAACGGTCAATATTTCTGATGTACAAAGAGCATTATTATTGCCTCAAGAGGTTATTCAGCTTCCACGTGAGGAGCAAATTGTGTTGATAGAATCTTTTCCGCCTATCAAATCTAGAAAGATTCTATACTACGCAGATAAAATGTTTACATCGCGCTTGATGCCAGCGATTTTTATCCCTACACAAAAGCCTTTTGATCCAAATGCGAATTCTAATACCCAGGAGAAAGCAGAAGATGAAGTCGGTGATGAAGTCGATGTAGGTGCAGATGAAAATAATGACTATGAAAAATCTGATTTAGATGTTAATCTGGTGGATGAAGGATCATCGAAATAAATCCCCTGGAATTATAAAATGCACAAGAAAACGCACAAGAATGAGAACTGCTATTATTGACATTGGCTCTAACGCTGTAAGAAGTGTCGTTTATTCCGATAATTCTATAGGGGCATATGAAGTTTATCACGAAAGATTCAAAGTTGATCTTGCTAGTTTATTCACAGAGACTGATATAAATATCAAACATCCCTTTTATGCGATTGTATCAAGATTTTTAGATATTTTTCATAAGCTTGACGTAGTAGAAATTAAATGCGTAGCTACTGCCGTGCTTCGTCAAAGTCCCAAAGCTGAGGAATTTTGCACATTACTCCATAATAAATACAAGATAAATGTTGAGATAATCAGCGGTGAGCAAGAGGCATTTTTAAGCAGTTATGGCTTATTCATGGGCTCACCTAATCCTCATGGAATGATTGCAGATCTTGGCGGGGGTAGCTTGGAAATAGCACAAGTGCAGTCTAGAAAAATCACTAACCTTAAATCTTTACCTTTAGGCACTCAGGTCTTAAGCAAAATAGAAGATGTTAGTTTAGAGTATTTGGTTGGTCAAATAAGGTCAGTATATGAAAATCCAGAAAAATCCCGACTGCATTTAATAGGCGGCGGATTTAGAGTAATTGCAAGAGAATACATCAGGCACACTAATTACCCTTTATACAACCTGCATAACCTAGAAATAAACGTAGCAGACTTAAGTCAATATCTCCAACACCTGCAAAATAACCAGAAAGAAATTTTCAACCTTAATCGAAAACACGACAGATTTGCCATCATTGTGCTACAAGGTCTTATCGAAGTATTTACCCCAGATACTGTTTTGATTTCTAATTACGGCTTAAAAGAAGGGGTAAGATTTACTAGCCTACCTCAAGAAGAGCGCTATAAAGACATTATTTTTGAAAGATGCAAGGCTTTTGTTGGTTACAAAGATAATTCGATAGATCTTGACGGTTACACTCGCGTAATTCAAAATATTTTAAATACTCAAGAAAATTATTTATACGAGATCAACGATATTATTAAACTATCATTAATGCTTATTAATTTTAAAAAAAACATTGATAAGAATTTTGTGGCCCATTTTTTATCCCATACTATATTAATGTCTGAGATCCCATTTACCCACAAACAAAGAGCAAGTATTGCGCTAATTTTATTTAACGCCTTTGGAATAAAGCCTGGCAAGCACGTTGAGCACATCGCGCAAATAGTGTTGGATAAATATGAATACAAGATGGCATGCATCATCTCTAAATTGATTAATATCTTATTGATCATAGATGGGCCAGAATTATCTAGCAAATGCTCTCTTGAAATTGCTTTGGACCAAGAGGATAAATTAGTTATTAAGACTTTTCAGACCTTGCCTTATACGCTATTTAATCATATTACCAGACAACTCAAGAGCATAACCAAAATACAAGACCCGCTAAATGATGAAATCAAAAGCTCCTGATTCTGGTCCAATAGATATAGAGCTTTCTAAGACTTTGCAAGATTTGCAAGATAATAAAACCTATCTTTTTGATCCAAACATCGACATACAGAAGATTTTAGACTTTGCGGGCAATATAAAAAAAAACTACAACTC
>CAMCJU010000082.1 GCA_945875085.1 Candidatus Phycorickettsia trachydisci | reverse complement strand
CAATTCTGTAGTAACTTTTTGAGCCAAGATCCTGCCGCCCAAAGTCAAGCAATCAGCAGCTTGAGGTCTGCTATTTATTTGTGGCTTAATCCTCTTGTAGACTACGCTACTTCTGAGTCAGATTTTGATATTGCTTCATTAAAAACTAGCAAAACAACAATATACGTTGGTTTAGATCCTACTGACATTGAAAGACTAAAACCGCTAATGCGCTTATTTTATAATCATGCCTTTGAAAGACTGATGAAAACCGCGCAATCTCTAGAAGTTGGCATGGAAAATGGCGGTGTTACTGTTATTTTGGATGAATTTTCCACCATTGGTAAGCTAGAGAAATATGCATTTGCATATTTAAGGGGTTATAAAATCAGGTTATTTGCTATTTCTTCAGATGTTTTGCAGATTGAAGATCTCTATGGCAAAAAACATGCCGCAGGCATTATTTCTGATTGTGATTTTAAGGTATTTTTTGCAGCTAAAGATCAAAAAACCGCTCAAGTAATATCCTCTTTATGCATAGACCAAAGCCAGGGAAAAGAATTATTTTCATGGCAACAAATTATGACCTTGCCCCCAAATCTACAAATAGTTTTATCAAGCCAAGCGCAGCCTAGTATTTCTGAAAAAATCAAGTATTTTTCTGACAAGGAGCTTGTACAAATGATAGGATTAGCAAAAAATGCAATTTAAGTTATAATTATTATTAAATAAATTATCTTATATGCCTTTTTTACAAACCTTTTTTTATGAAATCAAATAATAATGCATCATCATGTAATCTATTTATTGATGCCTATACCTATACTATAAAAGTTGAAACAAAGCTCGAGGCAGAAGAGCTTAAGCCAAAACTTGAAGCCTTGAAGAAGTATATCTCTAGCCTTCCTTTAAAAAGCAGCGCCAAAAGCATCGCCAAAAAAGTCATCTTGCCTGACTCAATCATAAAAAAAGTATTCTCATATCTATTGCCCAAAGAATTTAAAGAAATTGCCAAAATCTGTAAGGATTATAAAAATTATGTCCTTGAATGTTTTAAATATAAAAAAATGTATGAAGCTTATGAGATATGCGCAAAAATGAATGAAGTGCAAGAAATTATAAGTAAGTTAAATGATCAAGAGCTCTTTGATCAAGAGGTTTTTTCTTGCGGGCAATTGACATTACATTCAATTGTGTCATTAATTCTGGCCAAATCCCCCCAGGCAAGTAAAGCAAAACATATACAGATGCATGCTGTAGCTATTATATCCAAAATCAAATATGACATGAGAAATTCAAAAAACGCTCCTGCAGAAGTATTTTGGAAGTATTTTTGCCAGAAGCTTGATAATAAGCATCAGGTGAAATGGGGTATTTTGAGCAAAGATTTGAAAGTGGGTGACAAGATTAAAAAGGGCCTTCATTCTTTTGGATATTGTCCAGAAGAAAACGGGATAGATACATATGCGAGATTTCTGGAAGGTTCTATACGAAACCTAAAAAATACCATCGATGTATTTAATACGTATTTTTTGAATCAAGAAGACCTTAATATAGAAGAGCTAGTCAAGATAATATTATCTCACGCTTATAGCGCTCCTGACTTGGCAAAACCTCCTGCTTATAGCGCTCTGGATTTGGAGCAATTGCCTGAAGATTTGCGTTCATTTTTTTTCTTAACCTACAGCCAGCCTTCTTGGTTCTTAGCTTCTCTGATCTATAATCATGTGGATATAAAAAGCAGACTAGCAAAGCATCCTGATCTGCATAAGATTGTTGAAGATTCCTCGAATGAAGTAGATTTGATGTTTAAGATATATAGCATTGATGATTATGAAGATGATAAAGATGGCCTTGAGATGTTCATTAAAATAGGTGATGCGGTAATATCTCATTTTGCAGACACTCTACTGAAGCAATTTGATGATTCAGCTCTGACTCTGGAGTCAGCACCATCTGATACTGAAATTAAGAAAGCTCTTGATGAAATTAAAAACAGCACATTTTCTGCGAAGTCAGTGCCATCTGGTACTGAAATTAAGAAAGCTTTTGATGAAATGAATAACGGCGCATTTTGGGCAGAGATTTTTAAGAAAAAGGTCCAGGATGCTAGCAATGTTAAATTTCATCCCGATGTAAAGTATTTGCATGAAAGCAATTTGGCGCAAGAGCCGCCTTTGAACAAGTGGATAAAAACTCTACTTAGCAAAATGTATATCAATGCAGAGATATATTATGTAGATTTGATTAATGAGGCTGCCAGATCCGACGACTTTGATTATAAAGATGCGCTTTTATCGCTTAAGGTAGTTAGCTATATATTGTCAGAAACTAAAGAAAACAAAAGTGTTCCACACGCTCTTCTAGCCAAGATCTTGAGGATATTACCAGATTCTAATGCAGAGAAAGTAGCAGAATTAATATTGGATTCTTTTTCTAATATCCATGATGACGATTTTCGCCTGCATGGGGAAGAAGAATTCGGCCAGATTAAACAAGAAATATGGTGGCATTTTTATGATTATCAGTAGTTATTTAGATTAGGCCTCTTGAAGCCTGCAGCTGACGCCTGTAACTTGAAAATCAAGACTGTCAAATAGTATTGGAATTTAGTATTCAAGATAGTTGCTTGGGTCGGAAAAAATTTTGCGCAAGATCTGATTGTTGAGATAGTGACCGCTTTTATGGCATCTAAAATACCCTTCAATATCTCCTGCAGTATAAAAATCACCGATCGAATCAAGGATTTTATGTCTTACAAATTCGTCTTCAAAGCGCAAGTCCGTCAAAAGGTTATCATTTTGATCTATGCCAATAGCATTTTGCAGGTTAATTCCAAGCCCTAGTCCTTTGCTATTTAAGTATCTTAGATCATTGATAAACCCAAATGTTCTAGCTGATGCTATTTCTGCTTCAAAAGCAACGCCTTTGTCATAGATCATATGCTGCCTGCCAATAGCCTTGCTGGAAAAATCTATCGATGTTTCAATTTTTAAATTTGCAGCAGGCTGTACTTGGATAAAAGTATCGTCATTTTCTACTGAAAGCTCTTTAAGAATCTTAAGTTTTTTTCTTTTTTTGCCTAGCTCCATAGTGCCGCTGCAGTATAGCATGAAGACAAATGGCCTACTACTGCCATCCATGATAGGAATTTCTGGGCCGTCTAGCTCGATGATGATATTATCAATTTTAAAGCTGTAAAGAGCGGCCATTAAGTGCTCTACTGTAGCAACTTTAATATTACTGGCATTTGATAATGTGGTTGCTAGAGTTGTCTCAACCACATTTTTATAATCAGCGATGATTGCGTTATCAACTCCTTTGACATCAGTTCTTATAAATACTATTCCAGTATCTTGCTTTGCGGGTTTTAGGGTCATTTGGCACATTCGCCCACCGTGCATGCCAAGGCCATAGCAACTTATAGGAGAGTTGATAGTAGTTTGCAGATTCATCTATGGCTTCAAGAGAAATTTAATTGACTATAATACAGAGATAATAACACGAAACACGTCCTTGCTTCTACGTTCAAGCCCTAAAGATATTGCTACAAAATACTACTCGAAAATACTACTTAAAAATGCTTATCTTGCGCTGAAAAAAGTAGCTAAAAAAGTAGCTTTTTGCCTAAAAGTATAATTGATATATTATCAATGACGTGATACGCTAAATCTAATTTATTATAAATGCATCATGTCAAAGATAAAACAAAAGATAAATCAAGGCAACTTGCCAGCGATGTCATTAGAGAGTTTTTTATCATCAGTTAAAAAAGCCAAGCAGCTAGAGCAAGAACGAGATGAGGTTAAGGCGGCGCAGCAGCAGAAGAATGGCTATCGCCAAGAAGTCCAGATTCTAAAATCGCTTGAAGGATTTAAGCAAATTAATGACTTTTGCCAAGAATCCTTTAGTAATGCAAAATTATCAAAAGAGCAACAAAGGATTGTCAATGAGTTTTTAGCCCTGCGCCTAAAAAGCCAAAAAGATACGCAGTATAATCCTAAAAGTTTTCTACAAGCAAGGCTCTTGAGTGTATAGTAAATTAGGTTGTAATAGAGAATTGAAAGAAAGCAACAATAGCATCATACAGTTCAGAAAATTCTATTATTTTATCCTTAATCCATCGCTTCATATTAGCCCAGAATTTTTCTATCGGATTCAAATCAGGGGAATATAGCGGTAGAAAAATTATCCTACAACCAACAGATTCTATTAATGCCCTGGTCTTTTGAGACTTATGGAAACTAGCATTATCCATAATCACCACTTGACCAGCTTTTAGCTCCTTAATTAAAAAATGCTCTATCCAATTATTAAAAAGATCA
>CAMCJU010000081.1 GCA_945875085.1 Candidatus Phycorickettsia trachydisci | reverse complement strand
GGCGCGGGCAAGGGGCCTGTATCTGGGCAGCAACAGCGCTGCTTAAGCCTTCTTTAATAAAGCCAACAACTTGCCCAACTTGAACAGTTTGGCCTTGCTCTTTGGTTATTTGCTCAATTACTCCAGAACAAGGGGCGCAGACCTCCATTGTGACCTTTTCGGTTTCTATTTCCAGCAATATCTCATCGACTTGCACGCTTGCGCCAGTGGTTTTGTACCACTTGGCAATATAGGCTTCCTTGATAGACTCCCCAAGTGAGGGAATAATAATATCTTTCATAATCTTTTTTAAGTCTTTAAAGCTTGATAAATTAATTTACTTTGTTGCTCATTGTGCAAATTGCTATAGCCAACAGCAGGTGATGCTTCATCGCTTCTGCCGACAAACTTAAGCGTCGCTTCTTTATTTATTGCAAGTAAAATCTTGGAAATTCTTGGCAAGACAAAATTATAAGCGCCCATATTACGCGGCTCTTCTTGGCACCACACAAACTCAGTAACGCTGCTAAATTGCCTCAACACTGAAACAAGCTGGCTTTCTGGGAATGGATAGTATTGCTCCAGTCTGATGATAGCAACATCTTGAATATCATTTTTTTGCCGCTCTAAGAGTAGATCATAATAAACCTTGCCGCTGCAAATAACAACCTTGCTTACCGCCCTTAAGCTTTGAGTTTCCCCAATTACGGCGGAAAAAGTGCTAGCAGCTGCAAAATCCTGCAAATTAGAAACCGCCAAGCTATGACGCAACAAAGATTTAGGAGTAAAGACTATTAAGGGCTTTTTTACTGCTTGCAAAACCTGGCGCCTTAGCAAGTGGAAGTATGAAACAGGGGTTGAAGGGAGCGCGATCTGCATATTATCTCTTGCTGCCAAACTTAAAAAACGCTCAATTCTAGCAGAGCTATGCTCAGGACCCTGACCCTCATATCCATGAGGCAGAAGAACAACAAGAGGACTTCTTTGGCGCCACTTCGACTGTCCGGAAGAAATAAATTGATCAAAAATCACCTGAGCCCCATTGGCAAAATCACCAAATTGCGCCTCCCAGATGGTCAGAGCATCGCTTCTTTCAACGCTATATCCATACTCAAAGCCAAGGACTGCAAATTCAGAAAGCAAACTATCATAAACCTGATATAGCCCTTGAGACGGGGCCAAATTATTCAAAGGCACATATTTGTTTACCTCGTCTAGCTGACTATGCAACACGCTATGTCTGTGCGAAAAAGTCCCTCTGCCAACATCTTGGCCGCTAAGTCTAATGCTTAAGCCATCTTTTAATATTGAGGCAAAAGCCATGCTTTCAGCAATTGCCCAGTCAATCTGATCGCCATCTTTTACAGTTTTACTGCGCTGCATTAAAAGCTTAGCAAGTTTTGGATTGATTGGAAAATCTTTTGGATAAGAAAAAACTTTCTCAGCGATGGATTTCAAGTCTTCTATTGGCACATATGTAACAACATCATCAGCCCTACAATCTTCAAGCTTTACTTCCTCAGGTGAAGTAACCGATAAAAGCGCAAAATTGTCGTCTAATATTTTTTTAAAATTCTCTTTACAGAGCTCTGCAAAATTATCCTCTATACTGCCTGATAAGCGTAATTTTTCAGCATAATCGAAAGTAGCGGGCTGTTTATTTTTAATGATATTGTATCTACAGCCTTGCGTGTAGAGCGGCTCATCTCCTTCGTTATGCCCGTACTTGCGATAACAAAATATCTCAAGTGCAATATCCTTGCCCCACCTTTTGCGATATTTTACCGCCAAAAGCATCCCTCTGACTACCGCCTCAACGTCATTGCCATTAACATGCAGCACGGGGAACTTTGAGATTTTAGCAAACTCTGTTGAATATCTTGAGCTCCTTGTATCTTTGGGGTTAGCAGTAAACCCAATTTGATTGTTGATGACCACATGAATCAGGCCAGAAGTCGCATATCCTTCTAAATTAGCCATGGCGATACTTTCTGCCACAACGCCCTGGCCACAAAATGCCGCATCTCCATGAATCAAGACTCCAAGAACCTTGGACTTGTCAAGTATTTTATCTTGCTTGGCGCGCACTATTCCTGCTAGCACCGGATTTATCGACTCTAAATGAGACGGATTATAACATAGCGATAATTCCAAGGTCTCTCCTTGAAAACTACGCTTACTTTGATAGCCCATATGATATTTAACATCGCCGCTATATCCTTCATCCAGAATTTTTTTTCCTAGTCCTGCAAATTCAGCAAAAATTTCCACGTATGGCTTTTCCAAGATTGTAGCTAAAGTAGCCAGTCTGCCTCGATGCGCCATGCCAATTACAACATTCTTCACGTCCTGCTCAAAGCAACTTAGCAGCAACGTACTTAGAGCTAAAATGAACGTCTCGCCTCCTTCTATGGAAAATCTTTTGGCACCTGGAAATTTAGTATGTAGATAATTTTCAAAAACCTCGACTTGTATTGTCTGACGCAGAAAATCTTGCTGCTGTGAGGGCGAAAAACTCTTGCTTTGGCTCTTTTCAAATTGATCATAGAGCCATGATCGCTCATGCTCATCATCGACGTGCTCAAATTCTACCCCAATAGATGAGCCGTATGTATTTTTTAGGCGCAAAGCTAGATCAACTGCCTTGATATCTTGCACGCCAAAAGCATAATTTTCAATGCGGGCGCTTTGACCTTGATCATAAATAGCAAAGTCTTTGAGCTCCAGATTTAAGGCATCAAGAGTTTTGGGCTGCTCTATTTTTAGCGGATCTAAATCGCATAGATAATGGCCAACTTTTCTGTACCGATCAATAAGCTTAAAAAAATTATACTGCCACGAGCTGGCTGCCTCCTTAATAGCAGGCGTTTCTTTACTCCACTTTTTACTGCCCTTTTTACTCCACTGCGGCTTATACTCAAGTTCTGCATCATCAATAGATGAGAAAAAATCTATCCAATCTTTCTCAACAAGAGTTTTGTCTAAATATTGCTTGTATAATTCTTGCAGAAAATCAGCATTTGCAGAGAATAAAAACTCCTTCTGTTTCATTTTAAAACCCTAAATATGTATCGACCTACCATATGCGTTTAATACTGATTCTTGAAGCATTTCCGATAAAGTAGGATGAGCAAAAATTGTATGGATAATTTCCGCCTCTGTAAGCTCAGCAGTCTTGGCAAGAACTAAGCTTTGAATTAGCTCGGTAACTTCATGCCCAATCATATGAGCTCCCAGCAACTCTCCGGTCTCCTGATCAAAAATAGTCTTTATCAAACCTTGCGAGTATCCTAGCGCCAAAGCTTTACCATTGGCCATAAACGGGAATCTGCCTATTTTAAGTTTTCTACCCAACTGCAAAGCCCTTTCTTGGCTCAAGCCAACACTTGCAATTTGGGGATTCGAATAAACGCACCCTGGAATATTTTCTCTGATGATGGGAATAACTTTATGTCCGGCTATATGCTCGGCGGCCAACATCCCTTCATGACTTGCTTTATGCGCCAGCCAAGGAGGGCAAATCACATCTCCTATCGCATAAATACCAGGCTCATCTGTTTGCAAATAATCATTTACTACTATTTGATTGTTGCGCGTTATGACCTTAGTATTTTCCAAGCCTAAATTTTCTACGTTGCCAACAACTCCAGCTGCCACTATCAGACTATCTGCAACTAACTCAGAAGTTTTCTTATTTTGCTCAAGATGAAGAGTTAATTTAGCCCCTTTGTCAAGTTTTGTAACTGCAGTATTAGTTAAAATATCTATACCACGCTTTTGAAAGGCGCTCATGGCCAAGTCGCGGATCTCTTTATCTTCGCTATTTAGTATTGCCTCTTGCACTTCAATAATTGTTACTTTGCTGCCCAAAGTCGCATAAAACGATGCAAATTCAACTCCAATGGCACCGGCTCCAATTATTGCCAGCTTTTCAGGAACATGATCTTGAATCATGGCTTCTTTATAAGTAAAAACTTGCTTAGTATCAGGCTCTAAGCCTTTAATTATCCTGGCTCTGGCCCCTGTTGCAATGATAATTTTATGCGCGCAATAAGTTTTATCGGCAGCAGATATCCGGCCAGGACCTAATAATTTAGCCTGACCTTCAATGACCGTCACATTATTTTTCTTCAACAATCCGCGCACGCCATTTTGCAAACTTTGCGCAACTTGACGAGAGCGCTCAACCATTTTTTTAATATCAAAGCTAACATCGCGCGCAAACACTCCGTACTGGCTAGCTGAGTTAATTAAATGCAACACCTCAGATGATTTTAGTAGCGATTTAGTAGGTATGCACCCCCAGTTTAAACATATCCCGCCTAAATGCTCCCTTTCAATCAATGCTACATTCTTGCCAAGCTGGGCTGCTCTGATTGCAGCAA
>CAMCJU010000080.1 GCA_945875085.1 Candidatus Phycorickettsia trachydisci | reverse complement strand
GTGAGTAGTTGAGGTAACTATATCGGCAAACCCCAATGGACTTTGATGAAAATCCGTAGCAACAAGACCAGAAATATGGGCTATATCGGCTAAAAGATAAGCCCCTATTTTGTCTGCAATATCCTTAAATTTTGCAAAATCTAAACTGCGGCTGTAAGCAGAAAAGCCCGCGATAATCATTTGGGGCTTATGCTTTAGTGCCAAGGTTTCAATTTGGTCATAATCTATCAAATGAGTTTCTGGATTTAGGGTATAGTGCACTATATTAAACCACTTACCCGATAAGTTTGGCGCAGCGCCATGGGTCAAATGCCCCCCACAGTCTAAAGACATCGAAAGGATTGTATCGCCAGGTTTTAATAGTGCTAAAAATGCAGCTTGATTTGCCTGTGAGCCAGAATGCGGCTGAACATTGACGTAGCTTGCATTAAATAATTTGCGTGCGCGCTCTATTGCTAGCTCCTCAATTTCATCGACAAAGCTACAGCCTTGATAATATCTTTTCCCAGGGTAGCCTTCTGCATACTTATTGGTCAAGATAGATCCTTGAGCTTCAAGCACTTCCTTGCTGACGAAATTTTCTGACGCGATAAGCTCTATCGTATTTTGCTGACGACGGAGTTCTTTTAGCATAATTTGATGAACTAAGAGATCTGTAGACCTAAGGGACATAATGATTTTTAATAAAATTAGTAGCAATAGATATGCCTTGCATATCGATTGAGTGTGTTAAAAAGGGAATTTCATGACTTTCAACTTGAAAGCCTAATTGTTTTAAATGATCTCTACTGCGGCGCATCAACTCTATCTTTATCACTTCGTCTTCAAGACCATGAATCAAGCATATTGGCGTAAGATTATTGCCTGTAAAATTTCTCAAGATAACCGCTCCAGAAAACCCAATAATCCCTGCTAGTTTTTGCTTAAATGAGGTAGCTATAGAAGTAGCAAGCATAGAGCCTTGCGAAAAACCAACCAAAAAAAGCTGCTCAAAACTCAAGTTCAGTTCTATGATTTTTTTCTCAAGAAAATCTAAAACGGCAGGAAGGGTCTTGTCAACTTCGCTTCTCATAACGCTAGCATCTCTGTTTTTTAAGCTAAACCACTGAAATCCAAATGGCGCCATATCATATTTTTGCAGTCCATTTAATGAAATAAAATGGGTATCTGGCAGATCCTTTTGCATATAAGGAGCAATATTAACCAGATCTTGCGCGTCTGACCCAACTCCATGGAACATTACCACTAAATTTTTGGCTGCAGAATTAATGGGGCTAATTTGCAAGAAATCTTCTATCATAATCTTATTGTGATCCAGTCAAGGATTTTTTCTCAAGCATAACCATGCTAATATTCTTCAATCATAAAGCAATCTAGGTCAGTCGTCAAGTAATTATTATCACAACCTGAATTCTTGGCAATTCTCTCAGACTATCTTCCAATCCTTAATTACATGGCCCTTGCCAAAGAGTTTGATCACTTCTTTACTAGGATAGCAACCACCATCTTTTTGGTTCATCTGGGATATGAATTTTTGCGCCAACTCAAGTAGATCGACATCATTAGCAAGGTTGCTAAATACAAAGCTGTTTAAGCCACTTTGCTTGGGGCCAACATCGTCGCCACCGCCCCTTAAAAGCAGGTCTTGCTGAGCAATTTCAAAGCCATCATTACTATTTTTAACTATCTGTAGACGTTTTAACCCATGCAGGCCGCAGATCTTGGAATTATACACTAACATACAATACGACTGCAGATGACTTCGCCCTACCCTACCTCGCAACTGATGAAGCTGGGCAAGCCCGAAGCTTTGTGCATCCTCGATGATAATTAAAGTTGCATTTGCCACATCTATGCCTACTTCTATAACAGTTGTAGCTACCAATATTTTAACAGCGCCATCTTTAAAGCTTTGCATTGTTTGATCTTTTTGCTCTTGGGGCATCCCGCCATGTATCAATGCAACCTGATTGCCATATGCTTTTTGCAAAGCCTGGTGGCGATTCACAGCACTGGCAAAATTTTTCTTTTCACTCTCTTCAATTAGCGGGCAGATCCAGTAGATTTGTTGGTTTTTATCCAAGATATTTTGCAGCAAGAGTGTTAATTCATCGATTTTTTCAGCTGTCAAGATTTTGGTTATTATAGGTAAATTATTTTTAGGCTTACTTCTTATATAAGATATATCCATGTCGCCATAAAGCACCAAATTAAGGCTTCTTGGTATTGGCGTGGCGCTCATAAGCAAAAGATCGGCGCTTTTTGCCTTATTTAGAAGGCTTAACCTTTGCTCAACACCAAAACGATGCTGCTCGTCGATGACTACATACCCCAAATTGGCAAATACAATTTTTTCCTGAAATACCGCGTGAGTACCTATTAATATTTGAATTTTACCTTGATGTAGACGATCCAATAAAGACTGGCGGGTTTTTCCTTTTACGCTCCCTGTAATGATTGCAACTTCAATGTCAGTTTGCGCCAAAGCCTTGTTAAAGAAATTAAAATGCTGCCAGGCAAGCAGCTCTGTGGGGGCCATTAAGCAGCATTGCAAAGCATTTTGCACAACGTTTACCATCGACATGAGCGCTATAAAAGTTTTGCCAGAACCAACGTCACCTTGAAGCATTCGTAACATTCTATTTGGCGAATTTTGATCTTGATAAATTTCATTTAAAGCGATGGCCTGCTGCTCTGTGGCCTGAAAGCCTAAATTAGCAGTAATTTTATCCTGGAGCTGCTGGGCCAAATAGCTTATTTTAGGCCTTGTTATCTTGTTTTGCTTGCGCGCTTGTGCCAGAGTAAATTGATTTATCAAAAGCTCTTCTAGAGCCATGCGTTTTATATATATATCAATGCTCTGCTTGGTTGTTGGGTCGTGTATGTTTGTCAAGCTTTCGTTAATAGAAGGAAGTCCCAGCTCCTGCTCTAAATTATGCCATGAGCAAATTTTAGGCAGCAAGTTTAGGCAATAGATGGCGTATTTGCCAAGCTGCTGACTACTAACCCCTTGCGTAAGATTATATACTGGCTCTATTTTTTTTATCAAATTTTTGTGAAATACAATTTCCGGATGATTTATTTGCAGATTTCTTGAAAATAAAGATGCCTTACCTTGCACTGTAATGGTATTGTTGATTTTAAAATAAGCCCATATGAAATTTGGCACTATCGCAAAAAAAGTTAATTCTATACGCTGATCCCAAGAATTAAGCCCTAAGAATTTCTTTACTTTGTCTTTTTTATTTGGAACCTCAATGATTTTAATAGTCGTAATCAGCAAATCGTCTTGAAGTATGTCGCTAAAGTTAGGTTCAATTTTTTTACTTACATAATGACTAGGAATATGAAATAGTAAATCGCGTACATTATGAAGATTTAATCTCTTCAGATTATTTGCAGTCGTGCTTTTGAGGTTTAAAAGCTCCTGAAGGGGGCTTTGTAAAATATCATCCATTATTTAAATACTTGCAAGAACTTGTTTTGTTTCATTCATTTTTTATGATAGCATTAAATGCAGTGAAGCCTAAAAAATGTTGTAGTTGTATTTTGGGCACCTTGTAAACAATAACATTGATAGGCTGAAATTATTTGCAAAAGCATCGTTAGTTAATAAGATTAAAACAACAAGGGAATTGTATATATTATGAGTTTTTATGAATTAGTTTTTATCGCCCGTCAGGATATGTCTTATGCTGACTTAGATAAAGTTACAGAATCCTTGATAGAAATTGTTAAAAATTATGAAGGAAAGGTTTTGCTTAATGAATATTGGGGACTGAGAAGTTTGTCTTACGAAATTTCTAACAACAAAAAAGGACATTATGTATTTTTGGGTCTGGAAATAAGTATTGATTGTAAACACGAACTAGAAAGACGCATTAAGCTTAGTGAGCATATTATTAGGCATTTAGTGCTAAGAGTCGAGCAAGTTATTGCAACCCCATTGCAAGCCCTTAAAGACAGCACCTCCGAAATAAAAGCTATTAACGTAACAATATAAATAATCATGTCTGATAATAAACAACCAATCGTCGCTGAAGAAACTCAATACTTAAGAGTTGTTGACAGAAGTCATAAGCAAGTTTTTTTTAAAAAAAGAAAAGGCTGCCCTTTGCATACTGATGCAGTAAATATAACCTGGAAAGATCCAGATTTTTTAAAAAAATTCACTTCTGAGGGAGGAAGAATTTTAGGCGCTAGAATTACAGGGGTCTGTAGTAAGCATCAAAGAGAAATAACAGCAGCAATAAAGCAAGCTAGAATGATTGCTCTTTTACCATTTGTTGCAAAATTTGATTAGGATTTAATATGCAAGTTATTATTACCAAGCCAGTAAGGAAACTTAAGCCTGGCGAAATCGTGAAAGTCAAAAAAGGCTATGCTAGAAATTTTCTTTTACCATATGGCTTTGCCATGATGGCGACGCAAGAAA
>CAMCJU010000079.1 GCA_945875085.1 Candidatus Phycorickettsia trachydisci | reverse complement strand
GCGCGGGGATAGATAGTCAAATCAGAAAGCATCCTAAATGTAGCGATCATGCTCCTGCTTGGATAACGCTGGACTTAAAAAAGCCTTAAGGCGCAAAATACTTATCTTTATCCAAGGTACCTTCTGAAGAATCAATAAGCAGAGTAATTGTTGCATCTCCAGTTATGTTGATAACGGTACGCATCATGTCAAGAATCCTGTCAATGCCAACTAAAATCGCTACCCCTTCAATTGGTATATTTACAGCCGATAACACCATTGGTATCATGATCAAGGAGGCTCCAGGTATCCCCGCGCCACCTATAGAGCCCAAGGTAGAGGTAAATATAATGATCAAGTATTGATGCCAAGCTAAGTCAATTCCAAAGACTTGTGCAAAAAACATCGCAGTTAGTCCTAAGTTAATAGCAAAGCCATCCATGTTGATTGAAGCTCCTAGTGGCAATAAAAAAGATGTACTAGTTTCTGAAATACCCAGCTTTTCTCGGCAAACTTGCATAGTTGTGGCCAGCGATGCCTTACTGCTGCTAGTAGCAAAGGCTAGAGCCTGATATTCAAAGCTCTTTTTATAAAAAGGCATTGGGGAAATTTTAGCGACAAACTTAATCAGCAGGCCAAACACAACGTATTGCAGCAACATTGCGATGGTAATTGCAATTATCAGCTTTGACAACCCAAAAAGCACTTCTACTCCTTCGGTGGCAATGACCCAAGATATTAAGGCAAAAGCGCCATAAGGCGAGAGTCCAACAACCATATCAATCATTTTTAAAACGATCTTATTGGTCAGCAAAAAATATCTTTTGATTGGCTCTGCGCAAGTCTTGTCCAATTTATTAATTGCAATACCGGTAAAAATAGAGACAAACACTATTTGCAAAACATTTCCATCAAGAACGGCTCCGAGAAAATTCTCAGGAATTATATCAACTAAAAACTGCATAATACTGAATTTTTTTGCCTCCAAGCTAAGCGCGCTAGTTTTTTGTGCAATCAAAGGCAAATTCATCATCTCTCCTGGCTTCAGGATAGCGCCAACAGACAGCCCAAAAACTACTGCAAAAAAAGTAGTGGTCAAAAAAGCAATGATTGCTTTAATGCCAACTCTGCCTAAAGAAGAGCTATCGGGCGCGGTAATAAGGCCAGTTACTAAGGAGAAAAAAACCAACGGACTTATGATGAGTTTTATTGCTCTAGTAAAAATATCGCCTATGAATTTAAATTTCATAGCATACTCTGGCAGGTAATAACCTAGCAATATACCAATTAACAATCCGATAATAACTTTATGCCATAATTTCATATCTATAACCCTGATGTGCATTTCAATTAGGAAGCATCCTACTTGACAATAAATTAATTAGACTAAAAAGAATATTTTCAAACATTTAGCGAAAAATAACAAAAGCAGCGATACTAATCGTTTGATTTATAAGCCTGGCCTTGCAAATGCTGCTTTTTTAAGGATATTTGTTTTAGCATATTTCTTTATAGTTGTTCTGGAGTTCAAGTAGATGCTAAAGGTGGCGCTTTGTGGTGCGCTTTATGGGGGCGTTTTTTTAGCGCTCACTTGAACTTTAAAGCGACTATATCAATAGCGTTTATTCTAGCATAGCTTATATTATACATGAAAATTAACAATAAAGCCATGATGGAAATATTGCTCAGGAGCTTAAAAAAAAGATATTACTGCATCATAAATGTGGCCATAACTTAATCTTTTTGCTGAAAAATAAATACCTTGCTACAATATGGGCAAGCTATTTTTTTGGCCTTATCGTCGATTTGCAGATATACAAGGGGATGATCATAAAGCTCCACACCCCCCTGACAGGAAACAGACATAACTTCAACATAACACACCTCTGGATTATTCATAAAAAACTATCAAGTATTGATTAAAGGTTTAATTAAAAAAGATAATAATAAATAAATAAATCATCAACCACATACTAATGTCAAATAAAGTCGCAATAATCACTGGAGCAACTAGCGGTATAGGTTTAGGTATCGCAACTACTCTGGCCAAACTCCAAACTAATCTTATTATTAACGGATTTGGAGAAGAATCGGAAATAAAAAATATAGTTCATGAGTTAGAAAAACATAAAATCAAGTGTCTATACCATAATTGCGACTTGGCTTTTGGCGATCAAATAGAAAATATGGTGCAAATGGGTATGGAAAATTTTGGCAAAATAGATATTTTAATAAACAACGCTGGCATTCAACATGTGGCAAAAATTGAAGATTTTCCATCTGAGAAATGGGAGCTAATAATACGCATCAATCTTATTTCGGCATTTTACACCACAAAGGCAGTTGTGCCAATAATGAAAAAACAGCAAAGTGGGCGCATAGTAAACATAGCATCCGCTCATGGACTTGTGGCTTCTGCTTTTAAGTCAGCTTATGTTGCTGCCAAACACGGCCTTATAGGCTTTACAAAATCTATGGCTCTAGAGCTAGCGCCATTTAACATCACCGTTAACGCCGTCTGCCCAGGATATGTCAGAACAAATTTAGTAATGAGGCAAATAGGCGATATTGCAAATTGCCAAAACATCTCTGAGCAAGAAGTGATGAGTCAAGTCCTACTGAAGCCTCATGCTATTAAAAGACTCCTGGAAGTTGACGAAGTAGCAAACCTAGTGGCATTCCTATGCAGCAATGAAGCATCGGCAATTACCGGATCAAGTATGAGTATTGACGCCGGCTGGACTGCAGCTTGAAAAATAGTAGAATCTCAAGCAGAATCAAAAGCAGCAAAGGGCCTGCTTCTAGTGGACCTCGATAATTCTATCAAATATCTTGGCAAGCTTTTGCCTATGAGAGATAAAAATCACAGTCTGCTTATCAAAGGCGTTTCTAATGCTTGTAAGAATACTATCTTCACTTTGGCGGTCTAAAGCGCTCATCGCTTCATCGAGCAGCAATACCTTTGGCTTTAATAATAAGCTGCGCGCTATGCATATTCTTTGTTTTTGTCCTCCTGACAATCTAAAACCCCTTTGCCCCACAAAAGTTTCCAAACCATCTGGCATTTGCCTTAAAACATCCCTTAAGCCGCAAATATCAATGGATTGGTCAAGTTCTTGCGGCGTGCAGAAGCGCCCCAAAGTGATATTTTCAAGAATCGATGCTGGAAAAATTAAAGAGTCTTGATTCACAAGGGCAAAATTTTGGCGCATTGAATAGTTAGATATTTCAGAAATTGATAAGTCATTAATTCTAACAACGCCACTATCTGGCTCATAGAATTTAAGCAGCAAAGATAAAATAGTACTCTTGCCAGCTCCTGATCGACCAGATAGCGCTACAAACTCACCAAAGTTAATCCGCATGCTAAAATTAATTAGCACTGCTGTTTTTCTCCTTGAGGGGTAAGAAAAATTAACAGCATCAAAAATAATATCAAATTTATCAGCTTGAATCTGAGTCTTGCAGCTTCTATCTTCATAGCTTGAGGTATTAAGCAAGGTAAGAACTTGCTCAAACTTAGTTAAGCTTGGCTCAAGCTCAGCAAGATTATTCAGCATGCCAATCAGGCTACTAACAGACATTACTGCATAAATCATAAATGCAGCTAAGTCGCCAGCAGTCATTTTATTTGCTAAGATTTGCCCGCTTCCCATCCAAATTATCAAGGTAGTGCTAGCGGAAATGAAAAAAATATATAGCGCAAAAATAAATCCGCGAAACATGCTTGATCTGTTATTTGCAGAACTAATCTTGTGACTAATTTCCTGGAATTTGCAACTGCTAGAATCTTCTAAATTATATCCGTAGACTAATTTGATATTATCAAAGGTTTTCGATATCAGCTCTGCCATTGTATCTAGCAAGCTTTTAGCATTTCCATTTAATAGTTTGCTGCCCTTGATAAAAAAGATTAATGGCACAGATAGCAGCAACATAACTCCAAAAGTTATGAAGAATAGCATCTTGCTGCTGCAGAACATAAATATTATTGAGCTGATAAAAACAATAGCATTTCTAATAAAAAAAGAAAAAAATTCCTGCAAAATTGCCGCTATACTCTGCGCGCCATCCATGATACTGCTCTGCAGTTTAGAGGTGGCATTTTCTTCATAATAAGATATGTGCAGTTTAAGCAAATTGTCGTAAACGCCGACTCTAAACTGATGAATAATATTATTTGCAAGGCGATTGGTCGCTGTTGTCCTTACAAAGCTTGCTATGCTAAAGGTAAATAATATGGAGATAATTTCAATTGCTTTTTGCTTTAAAAAAACAGGGTTTGCAACACTGGCATCGACTACTTGTCTAATTTGACTACCCAGCGATACAAGACTCATAGCTACAAGTAGCAGAGCTATAAATGAAGTTATGACTAAAGTCTTATACTGAAAAACAGCTTGAACCAACTCTTTTAGTAGCGAAAATCTCACAGGCAAAATTTTATTTTATTGACAAAGC
>CAMCJU010000078.1 GCA_945875085.1 Candidatus Phycorickettsia trachydisci | reverse complement strand
TAGCGCCTTACTCTCCTGACTTGAACCCAATTGAGAAATTCTGGGCTAATATGAAGCGGTGGCTTGAATGTAATATGGCAAGTTTTAAACTACTTTATGATGCTATTGCCTACTTTTTTAATATGCCTAATTCAACCTAAATTACTATAGCATACATTTAGCGCAATATCTTGAAGTTAATTATTAGTAAATAAAGTATCGCTTTATGCGATTATACAACTTCCTGACTCTTCTTCTTTAAGTAAGCAGGTAATATCGTCTATATCTTCAAAAGGACGTGTTTTTAAGAGTTACTTAGACATTTGGATAGCCTTTTAACAAGATATGATTTGTTAAAAATAGGCTCATTACCCGAGAAGCCTGATAAGCCAGAGCTAAAAAAAGCAATAAGCATTTTAGATGTTATGCGCTTTAACAAACAAGAGCGCTGCCGAGTGCGATGATCATCTAAAGTGGATGCGTATAGAGGCAAACACTATCAAAAACTATGAAGATAAAGCTCGGCAAAAGGCTTCTGGCCAAGGGCATCAGTATCGGCCAAGCTCGAGGGTTAGTTAACTGCTTTTAAAAACATACCTATTCAAGTTGTGCGTAGTTGCTCATTATGGATAAGTTACATACAATCGGTTTAGCCGCTCTGCTAAATGCTTAGCGCCAAGTAGACATTCTCTTGCCTGGTTGGTTTTTGTCAGTTATGAAAAATTTTGCGCTCTAGGGGATGTTTTTGTCGAAGAATAACTTTAAATAGTATGTTTATCAAGCGATGCGCCCCTTCAAGATAAGCCCTTTTAAGATGCACCCCTTTAAGATAAGCCCCTTTAAGAAATGCATCGAGCTAATAATCTATCGGAAGCATTGGATTTTTAAGATTCAATGACCTTTAACAGCCTACTCCTAGTGGTGCTTGAATCCTTCTTCCGTAATAACAACTGAGCGACGATTTTGTGCCCAAGCTTGCTCGTCATGACCAAGAACTGCTGGCTTCTCTTTTCCAAAAGACACCACGTGCAACTGTCCTGCGTCAAGACCTTTGGAAATTAGGTATCTTTTTACACCATGAGCTCTTCTTTCGCCTAAGGCTATGTTGTATTCTCTGGTGCCTCTTTCATCAGCGTGCCCCTCGATTTTATAACTAGCATGACCGTGACTTTTCATCCACTCAGCTTGATGATCTAGAGTAGCTTTGCTTTCGGTAGATAATTCAGAACTATCAAAAGCATAAAACACTCTGTCCTTTAAAGAGTGCGCAAAATCTTTGCTGACAGGAGTTTCAAATGTTGTATGAGAAGCTACCTTTTTGTTTCCTGTACAACTAGCTAATACTAATACAGAGGAAGCAATTAAAAAAAAAAATTTGTGTGACATATGAAATACCGGTAATTTAATTAAAATTGTTGACTACTACAACTTAAGATTATAGCGCTAAAAGCTATATCTTTGCAAGGGATTAAATTCAAAAACAACTATAGAGCTTACAACATGTGATAAAATTATCAAATTTTATTACTTGAATTATCTACATTGCAGAGTTTTCGGATTAGATATCTTTGATTGCAGGAGTTCTTTTGGAGCAGGATTGATCATGCCAGCAACTATTTCTTTATTATTAGATATTTCAGCCTGAGGCAATTGATGCGTTGGTAAAGGAGTGCTATTTATATCAGTAGTGCATTTTTGATTGGTGAGTTTTTCGCGAGTATCCTGCAGCAGCTTTTTTATGGACTTAATCTCATTTGCTAACTCATTTTGCTGCTTTTTATCTTTGTAGCTATTATCAATCTGGCTGAGTTTAGGATAATTATTTTTATAACTTAAATTTCGTTTGCTACGATTCATTTCGACCATATCTTGATACATCTTGCGATTACTGCTATGGTAATCAACTAGCTCGTTACTTTCGTAATATGGATTATCCTCTTCATTTTCAGCGATATCCAGATCCCCTGAGGCTAAATTGGATTTAGCTTTACCTATATACTTAGCATTATACATTGGCATTCTTTTTTTTCCGCGAAAACCCTTAGTGTCAAAAACTTCTTCATTGGCTGATTTTTTGATATAACCTTTAGGGCCAGAGCAACAAGTTAGCATTAATGTTAAAAAAATTAACGTCAAAAACCTTAATATTTTCATATTTCTATATTTATTTTAAATTTTAAAAACCTTCCAAAAGGCGCATCTTATTGATGACATCTTGAGTTAGATTTACTATACACCACAACTCTAGAGAAAATTTTATAAATCTGTGGAATTACAGGTTAGATATTTTTAAATTGTTATTTATTGACAATACCACTTGGGTTTGTTATCTTAAATTCGATAATCAATTGCTGAATAATTTTCAAAAGACAGATGAAATATTACAAATGCCAAATTCTGATAATCATTTCTCAAAATATTAAATCAAGATGATCATTTTTAAAAACTTCCTTAATGTCATTTGGCCTATACGCAGAGACGAGCTAGCTGTCTTTTTATCAATGACAGGATTGATGTTTTGCATACTTTTTATACAAAATTTAATCAGGGCTCTGAAAGATAGTATTGTAAACACCTTGATCGGAACAGAAATAATATCATTTTTAAAGTTTTGGGGCGTTATGCCGGCTTCTTTTTTGATAGTAATAATTTATGTTAAAGCTATACACTACTTTGATGCGAAAAAAATCTTCTACACTACGCTGAGTTCGTTTTTATTATTTTTTTTGCTTTTTGCATTCTATATTTTTCCAAATTATGAAACCCTACACCTGTGTGATCAAAAAATTAATTTATTAACTCAAGACCATCCTCACTTAAAATGGTTCATACTTCTGGTGGCAAAATGGGGATTTTCCTTATTTTATATAATTTCTGAATTATGGCCAAATGTAATAATAGGTCTGTTATTTTGGCAATTTATTAATCAGATTACCACCGTTGAGCAATCTAGGCGCTTTTATGGGTTATTTGGCTTGTTAGGACAAACAGGGCTGTTTATTTCAGGTAAATTTTTAGTATATCTTCCTGCGATCAGCAAGTTCCTTATTGCTAGGTATGCAATTAATAAATCTCTATCCTTGGTCTCTGTGCAAGTTGTACTATCAGTTGTTGTAGCATTAGGCATAATAGGAATTTATTTTTTTTGGCTTTTGAACCGCGCGCCAGGAGTTCAAAATACTGATATCGTATTTAAGGCTAAAGATAGCAAAATAGGCTTGATCGATAGCGTTAAAATGATCTTAAGATCTAGATATATAAGGCTAATTGCAATAATTATGATATGTTACGGCATCTCAATTAATCTAGCAGAAACTCCATGGAAATCAATCGCATCTAATAAATATACTGAAGTATCAGATTATGCCGGTTTTGTTGGTAATTACTTGAGTTATACTGGGATATGTACAGTTTTACTGGTATTGGTAAATTCAAACATCATCAGAAGATTTGGCTGGTTTTATTCAGCTATCATTACCCCTATAGTAGTTTGCGTTACTGGCTTGATGTTTTTTCTGACAAGTAACTTTGATGACATAAGCACTTCATTAGCCAATTTATTTTTGGTATCAGATCCTTTGATGCTTATTATCACCGCCGGTATGATACAAAATATTTTGAGCAAATCTACCAAATACACCTTTTTTGACGTGACTAAAGAAATGTCGTATGTGCCCCTGCCCGATGAGTTAAAAACCAAAGGGAAAGCTGCCGTTGAGGTTATTGCAACAAAAGTGGGAAAATCTCTTAGCGCTTTGCTGCAGACAATAGTATTTATTATTATGCCCAACGCAACTTATTCATCAATTTCAATTTACTTGATGTGTATTTTTGGTGTAATATGCATAGTATGGATTTGGGCAATAAGAGAGTTGTCTGTTGATTATTCGAAGTTGGTGGCGCAAAAATCCGCAAATCAATAGTCGCAAATCAATGGCCGCAAATTAATAGCCGATATAGCTCAGCAGGCCAGAGCAGCACATTCGTAATGTGCGGGTCAGGGGTTCGAATCCCTTTATCGGCACCAAACAAGATGACACACTCACCAACTCTTGCTAACAACCCCCGCGCTAATAACTTGGAAGCGCATTGACACTGAATAAAAAACCAAGTATCATTTGACTTAAAATTATAAAAATTTCAAGGATTTAAAAATTTTGATATATGACGGCTATTTTAGACTCAAGTCAAACTAAAGGCGATTTTACTAAAGGCGAGTTTGCTCAAGATGAGTTTACCAAGATTGCCTCCCAGACAATTTCTACCATAATTGATACGATCGAGAACTATGATCCAGCCGGAGTTGTTCAAATAGATATCCAAGGAGATATTATTACCTTAAGAGTGCTGGAGAAGCAAACATATGTCCTGAACAAACACAACGCATCGCGTCAAATTTGGCTAGCATCTCCTATCAGCGGTCCTTATCATTTTAGCTATCTTCAAAATCAGTGGATCAGCTCAGCAGGATTGTTGCTT
>CAMCJU010000077.1 GCA_945875085.1 Candidatus Phycorickettsia trachydisci | reverse complement strand
TATGGACAAAAACAAGATGTCAGTATATGAAGTCTCTAAAATTGCAAGATTCTTTAAGTTTAGTAAGGATAGCTACAAAGAAATCGAAGGTTATCAAGCTACAAAAATAGATTTAAAGAAAATCATCAAAAATATCAAGGAGGAGGCTTTATCTTTTTCTCAGCATGCACATAATCCTAAAACTGCGCATATTATTATCGCAAATGATGGGCATATGGCTTGGAATGCATCTTCATTACAGCATCAGTATAAAGAAGTATTGCAAAAAAAGTTTTTTGATATTTTTATCCTATGCGGATGCGGCTCTCGCCCATTAGATGCAAATGCCAGCAGGCTCAGGGAGTTTACTTGTAAATTAGAAGCACTTAATCCAAAGCAATATGACAAAATTGAAGATAAGCTAGAATCTTTTGAGGTTGAAGAATATGACAGATTTGCGCTTCTTGAGCTAGAGCATGTGGTTGTAAAAATCATGTCCCATGACCTGAAAATTGCTTTAGATTATATATCTCAGATTGAAAAAATGCAATTTGGCAAAGGTGCGCAAGTTATATACCTACTTAGCGGCTATAAAGTTGACATACACAAAATAAAGCTTAATAATACAAGTTATCTGATAGCCCATAATATAAATCTCAATTTAAGCGCTGAGAAGTGCTTAGCCGTTTCCAGGATAATTGATTGGATAAGACACGAGCAGGATTCTTTAAAAGGTGTGCTGCGCTGCTATATTGAATTTGAGGAAGCTACCCCCGGGTCTGAACATACTGTATTTAATGGCAGGGCTCGACCTAAGTCAATCTCAGAGTTTTATGACCAACTATCTAAAGTTGGGTTATTGCAAGAGGATGAGAACGATTTTTCCGAGGCGGATTATTTTGGCGACATTATGCTAGGGGTTAGTAATTTTTATGATGGTATAGTGCAAAATCCACCTAATTACAATAATAATTTGTTACAAAATCAAAATAATCCTTATGAAGGTTTATAATATATGTATAAAGTAGCTAAATATTTAATAATGCCATTCAAGGGGATTTTATGTTTAATTTTTTGCGCTGCGTTTATTGACGCTTACGCTCAGGATGATTCTTATGGATGTGACGCTAAAGAGCAGGCTTTCGGCGAAAAAATACAGCTTATTTTTAAGAACAAAGATTTCAAAGGATTGCGCGCTTTGGTAGGAAAAGAATTAGCAGCAAGTTTGCCAAGTCAAAATCAGGAATTTGACTCTGTTTTTCAGCAACAATTCATTGATGAGGTTGTAGGTGGGCAGGCTTGCTGGAAAAGAATGGACAGCTTTGCAGTTGCAAATGGTAGTGTATGGTTTGAGTGGTCAAGTAGGGCGCAAGATTTTGTTATTACTGCGATAAATGCAAACTTTCAAAAGCCTGCAAAAAAGCAGCAGAAAAAACAACGTAATAAGGCTAAGTCGGCTGATCAATGGAGGGTAGGGGGCAAAATCTTAGGAGCAGGATGCTTTACTTACGAATGGATATCGTCGGATAATTATAAGGCATTTTTCGCAGCTATGAATGATCAGAATATTGATAGTGAAAATTTCTCTAAAAACCCAGGTTTATATATCACCGCGCAAAGCAATTTATTAAAGCCAACTACTATTGATCAAGGTATAGTTACTTATTTCGCGCCTGATGTTAATCAGTGCACGAGCAAAGATAATGTCCGAAAATATCAGGACCATTCTTTTGAAATTATAGGCCCTGTTAGTACCAAAATGTGTCAAAAACTTGCGCCATCTTTTGCTGCGAAATGCAAGCAGGCGAAGCTGGTCAAGGTAGGAGATAATACATCAGGATCAATGGGAAGGCAATATCACTATAACATTTATGGTCTTTTTGAATTAAAAAGTGGTCAAAATATTGATAAAAATATTATAGTGCCTTTGAAAAACTTTCGCAATAAAAACGCCGCACTTAAGTTTATAAATCTTCCATAAAAGCTAGATCTTTATCAATTCTCTCTAGAGTTTTGTGGATGTTAGCCGACTCCTCCAAGCCTTCAGAATCTTTTCTCAGGAAGAAAATAAAGTCTTGTTTATCTGATTTAAAGTCCTTTATGTTATAACTATAAGCGCCACCACCTTCCATTTTTGGCCCTAGCACGTCGATGCTCCTATTCAATTCATAAATGTCAAACTCGCCAGAATTATTAATTCCTGAAACGATCGCTGTATGTCCCTTTTTTACAAAGATATCCCCATTTTGAATTTTGTTTATTTCGACATCTTTATCTCTACTTGTTGTTACTGGCTTATATCCATATATATTTTTTTGGTCATCGTAAGCTGCCATTATACTTGTTGTAGAGATACCTGCAAGCTTATTTGAAAACTTCCCGGTAGCTTTACCAACAGCGCTAGAGCAATCTTCTGGGAAAAAGATATCTGGCTCTTTAAAGTATTTATGTCCGCCAAGTTGGTAGCTGCCAAAAAGTAGCCAGCCAGGCAAGCCGTTATCTTCAAAAACATATTGAGACTCCTTTATATTTAGGTTTTTGTATTGTGAGTTGTAGTAAGGATAGAAAGTTGCAGCGCCAAGTAAATCTTGCGGCTTTATCTCTATGTTTAAGGTCATAGCAACGCTGTATAATAACACGGTGCTTACAGAAGCGTTTTCATTCCCCCAAAACTCTCTATCACTAGGCGCTTTTAGCGTTGGTATCTCCTTGAGATTATTGGATAGTCCATTTAGCAGAATCCCTTTTGAAATTCTTGATATCAAGTTATCCTCCTCTTTCTCAGTCCAATTTTTCGCCATATTTAGTTGCTGGAGTGTTTTATTTTTTTGGATAGGAAAGCCTACATCCAAAGCGCTCGCTTGAGATATATTATTATCAGTAGCTATGTTAATTTGGTCTGTTAAATTATCAGCGATTAATTTATATAGCCTATTGCCAGATTTGTCTTTGCATTCCTCTGATTTTAATTTAATTCTTTCTATTAGTTTGTTTTGAGATACTACCGTAGCAAACTGCTTGTGTCTTATTTGCGCTACCATGCCTAGAGCTGATATCGAAGTTATATCGTTATGCGTCGATTTCATCTGCCCCCTGATTTGCCTTTTGATTAAATTCAATTGACTTAATTCTATCACAAGTTGCAAAGCGCCGCAAAGTATAAAGACCGCCCTTTAGCGCGTGGTATTTTTGATAATTTTTGTTTTAGATTTCTATTTAGATTTTCTTTTAGATTTTTTCCCTATATTGCACGTCATCATCATATCCTATAGGGTCCTGATGGATTATGACCTCGCAATTTAGAAATATTGCAGTTAATTCTTCGCTGATTTTTTCGCTGATGTTATGAGCGCTAATTAGACTGATAGTTGGATCTAAGTCGATATGAAACTGTATGAAGGCTTTGTCGCCGGCTTTGCGAGTTTTTAAGTCGTGGACTCCTAGTATTTCGGCATTATTGCGCAAGACATTTAAGATCTTCTCCTTGTCTTCTTTAGAGAATTCTTCATCAAGTAGGTTTTTCAAAGAGCTGCGGAAGAGTTTTGTGGATGAAAAAATGATATATAAAGCTATTAGAATTCCAAAAATAGCATCGGCAAAAGCAAGGTATTTTGAAGTAAAGATGGAAATAATGACAGAGATATTGCTGGCAAAGTCGCTGAAATAGTGAATTTTATCAGCTTTTACGATTTCTGAATTAGTTTTATTAATTACATATGTTTGATATGACAATAAAAACATTGTTAAAATTGTGCAAATTAACATTGCCCAGATGCCGCTTTCATAGTTGCTTATATGATCATGATTCCATAGCCTTTTTCCCACAACAAACAACGTAAAGGCTCCGGAGGAAATAAAAAAAATCGCTTGTGCAAAAATTGCTAGATCTTGAACTTTGTTATGCCCAAATCTATGATTATCATCAGCTGGTGATAGTGCTATATGCACCGCAATCATACTTAAAAAGGAGCTTGTTATGTCTAGCAAGGAATCGACCAAAGATGCAAATAAAGATGCTGAATCGGACTTTATCCATCCTAAAGCTTTTATCGCAAAAATCATCAGCCCAGTTGCGACAGAAGCATACGAGGCATTTTTTATTAACTGGTTTTGTTGCATAAATTATTTGCTAAAGTTATTAAGATCTATTATTATAATTTATTGTATCAATTAAAATCGTTAGTTATGAAAAAATTATCTTTCTTGTTTGCATCCATAATGTTTGTAAGTTGTACTGCTAATAAGCAGGGCGTTGGTACTGGGGCAGGCTTACTTGTAGGTGGATTGCTCGGTTCTCAGTTTGGCAAAGGTAGCGGTAAGATCGCTGCAACTATACTAGGGGCAGGAGCAGGGGCTTGGATCGGAGGATCCATCGGCGAAAGTCTTGATGCGCAAGACCGAAAATTAATGGAGAAAAATGCGCAAAATGCCCTGGAGCGCGCGCCAACTGGCAGCACTTTTGCTTGGAATAACCCTGATAATGAGAATCAAGGTAATTTTACTCCAACCAAAACTTATCAACGCGAAGGGCAATATTGTAGGGAATATACTCAAACTGGAATGGTTGGCCAGAAGGCTGAAAAAGCTTACGGTACAGCTTGCCGTCAGCCTGACGGTCAG
>CAMCJU010000076.1 GCA_945875085.1 Candidatus Phycorickettsia trachydisci | reverse complement strand
TATCTTCTGAGAGATCAGCTTGATCAAGATTAGCATCGCCTTGCTCAGCTTTTTTATCCTTGAGCTCTTTCTGAGTCTCTTGAGAACTTTCCTTATCGATATCATCTTTGTCAGAACAAGATATCAACGCTAAAAAAATAGCTATAATACTAAATATTTTCATAACAATTACATTAACTTGTGTATCTATAAGCAATTATATAAGCAGATTGCAGGCTTATGCAAGAATAAACAAGCTATTAAACTTTAAAAATTAATCTTAGCGGCTTTTCTAGCATACTTAAGCCATAGGTCAACAAATAATTTCGTAATCACAATAGCTGAAAACATAGAGGCGGCTATCCCTATGCTCAATGTTACAGCAAAGCCCTTGATTACACCGCTGCCAAAAATATACAGCAACATTGCGGCAATTAAGGTGGTAATATTTGAGTCTGCGATCGTAGCAAAGGCTGAGTCAAAGCCTAATCTAACTGCCTGATACTTTGACACTCCTTTATGCGACTCCTCTCTAATCCTCTCATAAATCAAAATATTAGCATCCACCGCCATACCAACTGTCAAAATTATTCCAGCAATACCGGGCAAAGTTAAGGTTGCCCCCATTGCGCCAATTAGAGCCACGATATAAAGCATACCGATGAGCAATGCAATATTGGCAAAGATGCCAAATATTCCATAGATCCACATCATAAAAAACATCACTCCTGCTACTCCAATTTGAGCTGCTTTTATGCCGCTTTCGATAGAATCACTACCCAAATTAGGCCCCACGCTGCGCTCTTCAACAATCTTAAGTGGAGCCGGTAGCGCTCCGGCCCTTAACAACATCGCCAGCTCTGCTGCTGCATCTACGGTAAAATTACCCGAGATAATCCCCTTGCCGCCAGCAATTGGCTCATTGATAGTTGGAGCGCTAAGCAACATACCATCTAAAACAATGGCAAGACGCTTACCTGAGTTGTTTCTAGTCACATCAGCAAAAGCCCTGCTCCCAAAACCGTTAAGCTCAAAGGATACTGCAGCCTGTGAGTTCTGGTTAAAGGTGGCTTGTGCATCGACCAGAGTTTGACCAGTTAAAACTGGATCTTTTTTTACAACAGTATAATATTTTTCCTCCTCATCCCTGCCCTGAACAAGCATTTGATCAGATCTTAATTTACTATCCAAAGCTTTACTAACATCTGCTGCCTCATCGACCAGATGAAATGAGAGCTTTGCTGTTTTGCCTAAGATCTTTTTAAGCTCTCCTGGATCGCTAGCTC
Source organism: Candidatus Phycorickettsia trachydisci (assembly GCA_945875085.1). Classification (GTDB taxonomy): domain Bacteria; phylum Pseudomonadota; class Alphaproteobacteria; order Rickettsiales; family Rickettsiaceae; genus CAMCJU01. Next base: position 3,392 of record CAMCJU010000076.1, on the reverse strand, counting down.
CCGGAGCTTGAAGAAGTATATGCACATTGCCCTGACGTTGCAACAAAGGCTCCTTAGTGCCCATAGCATCAATTCTCATGCGCACAATTTCAACGGACTGATCTATCAGCTGATCTTGCAAAGAGCCTAATCTATATTCTGAAAATTGCAGGCTGATTTTTGCCCCATCTATGGCAAAGACAAGATTTTTATCTGTTTCGTTGACAATAGATTTCAGCGCAGAGATCTCCTTTTCATCCCTAGCCTGAAAAAACAAGGTTTGGTTTTTAATATGCATATTTTTATATCCCAAGCGCTTAGCCCTGAATGTTTTTTTTAATGCACTTGCAGTATTGCTTAGCTGATCATTAAGATACGAGGCAAAATCTACCTCAAGAAGCAAATGAGAACCCCCTTGCAAATCCAGGCCCAGATTAATTTTAGAATTAGGAAGCCAAGGAATAGAGGTGTAATTTGGCAGGACAAAAAAAATAGCAAGCAGCGCCGTAAAGACCACGCCCAAAGTTCGTAAAAATAAGTTCATTATTTTATTAATTTATTTTTTATTGATAATTTCAGCTATGGAGCTTTTTGCGATTTTAATCACAACGTTCTTAGCAATTTCCAACTCAACACTAGAATCACCTTCGCTGACCTTCTCAATTCTTCCGTAAATACCGCCATGAGTCAAAATATCTTGGCCCTTTTGTGCTGAGCTAATTAATTTTTCATGCTCTTTGCGCTTTTTTTCCTGAGGGCGAATTAATAAAAAATAAAATACAGCAAAAATTAATACCATCGGGACAAAACTCATCAGATTACTCTGCCAAGTCTGAGCTAAATCAGGCTTTGAATCTATCGCTGAGGTCGTTTCTGTCGCATAAGCACTGTGTATTAGCATAATTTAAAACCTTAAAATTAAAAATAGAACTTGATTATTTAGTTTAAATTGGCTAAAAACCAAAGTAGTACCTACATTTTGAATAAACCAATGAACAATACTAATCTGATTTTATCAATAATACTTTCAATTGCAATAATTATCGGTTGGCAATTTTTTTACGAAAGGCCTAGATTAAGTAATTTAACAAAGGAGCACCGCCTGGAAGCTAAAGAAAAAGAAGCCTTAATTAACGCGCAGCTGCAGAATACAAAAATTCTCGACATAGACCAGGCGCTGGAAGTTTGGCCTAGAGTGAAGATTAAAAACAACAACTTATCAGGCTCAATCAATTTAATGGGCGCCAGAATCGATGATGCTTTGCTGCTAGGTTATAAAAAAGAAATTGACAGCGATCAAAAAGTAAGACTGCTTGCGCCAAGCAATACGGCGGAAAATTACTTTATTGAACTTGGCTGGTATAGCCCAAACATGCAAGCTAATCTCCCTAATCAGAATACCCTGTGGACTGCCGACAAAGATCAGCTTACAACAGACTCTCCCCTGACACTAAAATGGACAAATTCAAACGATGTAGATTTTGCTATTGAGTTTAGTATAGACGAAGAATTTATGCTTTTCGCCAGTCAAACAATAACCAATCGCAGCAGCACTAAACTCGATGTTAAGTCTTACGCGCTTATCAATCGAAATTACGACTCTAGCGATAAAAATGACACAATATTGCACAAAGGGCCCATTGGCATTATCGATGACGAATTAAAAGAATACAAGTATGCAGATCTAAAAGACAAAAAGAAAAAAAGCCTAAGCGACACTGCTGTAAGCTGGCTGGGCATTACAGATAAATACTGGCTAACTTCAATTATGCCCGATCAAAACTATAGGTATTTAGTAAATTTACACAGCCTGATAAAGGAGGGAGCAGATAAGATACAGATCGATCTAATGTCCGATACAATTCAAATCGATCCTAACCAAACAATAACTATAAATAGCAAAATTTTCATAGGCGCTAAAAAAGCCAAATTGCTAGACCAATATGTTGACAAGTACAATATCAAGCTATTTGACAGAGCTATCGATTTTGGCTGGCTATACTTACTTACCAAACCTTTATTTTACGTGCTGAATTTCTTTTATGGTATATTTGGCAATTTTGGCTTAAGCATTATGCTAGTGACCGTACTATTGAAGTTGGCAATGTTTGGCCTGAGTTCCAAATCCAGCAAATCAATGAAAAAACTCAAAAGCCTTCAGCCCGAAATGGAAAAAATCAAACTACGTTATGCTGAAGACAAAATGCGTCTGAATCAAGAAATAATGAGCCTTTACAAAAAACAAGGCGTCAATCCATTTTCAGGGTGCCTGCCCCTGATAATACAAATACCGGTTTTTTTCGCTATCTACAAAGTGCTATACGTGACTATTGAAATGCGACAAGCCCCATTTTTTGGATGGATTCATGACCTCTCAGCCCCAGATCCAACATCAGTTTTCAACCTGTTTGGCCTGTTATCATTTACACCACCTAGCCTTTTACACATCGGTATTTTGCCAATCTTGATGTCTCTTAGTATGTTTGTGCAACAAAAAGTCAGCGGCACAACCGCTACAGACCCCGTGCAAGAGCAAACTATGAAGCTATTGCCCTGGATATTTTTATTTATGTCCTCAAGTTTCCCAGCTGGCTTGTTAATATATTGGACCTGGAGCAATATACTTTCAATATTGCAGCAACTTTACATCAATAAATACACCAAAATATAGCCTAGCGCCAAAAAATGACTGGCGGGGCAAGTTTTGACAAAGTTAAAGACTTTCTAGAGCAAGAGTATCAAAATTTATCACTTTGGTATTTTGTGAGCTTTTTGCTTGGTTGCGCTTTTTACTTTTCCAGAGAAGAGGAAATAATATGGCAGCATGGAGCTATGGCTTGTGCAATTCTGCGCGGATGCTATTTGCTATTCAAAAGAGATCTATTTTGGCGTTTTTGCATTTTGCTACTTTTGGCAGGGGTAGCAGGAGTAAATGCTGGAATCTGGCAAAAAATCCGCACGGTCAATATAACTTCAGTTGACGCAATTCCAAAGCGCATATGCGTTATGTTACAAGGAGATGCGCGGCAAATCAAAAAGACCACCAGAGGAGAGCAAGTACTTCTAAGCAGTATCTACGCCCTGATAACTACGTCTCAAAGCTTCAGGGCAATATTAGAATCAATATTAAAGACAAATACTTTACTGACTTTAAAACTGGCGATAGAATCGAGCTGCAAGCCTGCCCAATGCCCCCTCCAGCACGAGTCATCCCAAATGGATATGATTTTAATTTTTATGCGAATTTAAGCAACATTAGCGCTGTTGGCTATGGCCAGCTTTGCTGTACTTATTTACGACCCCGGATATTCTTTACATCCAAGTTTTCAGCTGTCTTTTTTGGCCGTACTTTCACTCATTGCAGGATATAATTTTTACCTCAAGGGCATTAACAAAGCCGGCAACAAGGGCAA
>CAMCJU010000075.1 GCA_945875085.1 Candidatus Phycorickettsia trachydisci | reverse complement strand
CACTTTTGAAGATTTGCCATTTAAAATTCCGTCTAAATACAGCCTTAATCTGGACGTGATCATTAAAAATGTTGTAAATAACAAAAAAATTATAGCGCCTTTTAGTCCGGTATATTTTTTCTTGCCAAACAGTAAATTCGATGTAAGTATTATTGCTCAGGTAGATACCAAGGCGCAAAAAGCTAATTTGCTAGATATAGTGCAAAATTCAAGTGTTAACTTTGAAAAGTTTGATTATAGTGATTCTTCAGTTAGTTCAGATTTTAAGGGTCTGTTATCCTTGGAGGCGTCTGATGCTAAAGAAAGCGCGGTATTTAATTTTACTTTAGCTGTAAATTTTAACTCATTAGAGCTGGCAAGAATATATTCAGAAAAGATTTGGCCGCAGTTTGCCGATGATCTTGATGGTCCAGTAGTGATGTCTCAAGATCAAAAAGATTGGCTGGCAAATTTACAAAATACCCAATACGAGCTAAATATGATAGCGCATGGTGATTATGCATTGATAGCGGATGGTGATTATGCATTTGGCAAAAAACTAAAAAATCTTAATTTGGAAAGTTTGCAGTTTGTTTTAAATGATACTGGCTTTAACCTACATGGGAAAAGTTCGTTTTCTTCCTGCCTTGATTGGTATGCTGATGGTAATTTGATTTTGTTTAATTATCCTGCTATAGTTGCAAGTCTTATAGATACTGTAAAGAAATACAAACAATATAATGTATCTTCTGGTGAAAATGCCAACTCTAAAAATGTGGTTAAAAATATTATACAATCAGAAGGCGCCATAAATAACTTATTGAAACAAATTTCAAATCATCCAGAGTCGATTAGTAGCGATTTGGCAATTGATTTTCAGTTAAGTCATAACTTAAATAGTAGTAAAATAGGCTCATTGCCACTTAGTTTATTTTTAGAAAATTACAGTAAAACTTTAAACCCTAAATAATGATTATTAAGATGTCATTAAAATTATCTCAGAATATTGCAAGTTATATCTGTCATGAAATGGCAAATAGCATCGGTGCTTTAGACGGTAACATGGAATTTTTAGATAGCGATAATCCTTATCAAAAAGATGCTCTAGATATAATAAGACATGCCAGTCGCCACTTAGTAAGTAGAGTAAGGTATTTAAGGGCTCTTTATGGCAGCAAGACGACATCTTCTAGCTTAGGGGAGATTATGAATCTGGCCGCAGAAGTTTTTGTAGATACTAGATCGTTGTTTAACTTTAATATTCCGGAATTAAAGAATGCTGATCTTAATGACCTCGATGCTAAGTTATTATTAGCATTTATACAGATAGCTCATAGTGATATGCCCTTTTACGGCTCTATAGAAGTTAATGTAACCTTGGTTGATTCTGGCTATAAAATTAAAGTCTCCAGCGTTAGTAGCAAAATAAGGACCAAGGATAATTTGTATCAAATTTTAAATAATGCCGATGTAGAGCAAAGCATCTCTCCTGCAAATGTTGTTGCTTATTATGTTAGGCAGTTAAGCCAAGAGCCGCAAAAGTACAAAATTTTAATAAATCCCGGCAAGGTTGATTACATTTTTTATGCAAAAATTTTATAGGTATCGTTGATGGTGCAAGTTTTTAGAAAAGAAACCGATAGTTTAGGGTCTATTGACGTTGAGGATAAGTATTATTGGGGCGCGCAGACGCAAAGATCGCTACAGTTTTTTCACATAGGTCAAGACAAGATCCCCTTAAGGCTTATCTATGCTTTTGCTTTGCAAAAAAAAGCTGCAGCCATGGCTAATTTGGATCTAAAGCTGCTAGAGTCTAAGGTCGTTGATGCGATATTGTGGGCTGCTGATAAGATTCTAGCAAACCAAATGAGCGATAATTTTCCTTTGTCAGTATGGCAAACTGGCTCTGGCACTCAAACTAATATGAATTTAAATGAAGTCATTGCCAATCTTGCTAATGAAAAGCTAGGTGAGAAAAATAAAGGTACTAAATCGCCAGTTCATCCTAATGATCATGTAAATAAGGGGCAATCTTCTAATGATAGTTTTCCAACTGCTATGAATATTGCGGTTTGCTTAAGTGTTAACCAGGAATTACTGCCCTCTTTAGAAGTTCTGCAAAATGCTTTGTGGCAAAAGTCTTTGGAATGGGAGAAGATAATTAAAATAGGCAGAACTCATCTGCAAGATGCCACGCCTATGACATTGGGGCAAGAATTTTCTGCCTTTAGCGCGCAGATGCAATATAATTATACCAGAATTAAGCATGCTCTTAGCCAGGTGTATTTTCTTGCGCAAGGGGGCACGGCAGTAGGCACGGGTATAAACGCCCATCCATTATTTAGCGAAAAATTCATTCTCCATATTTGCAAGTTAACTAATTTGCCATTTAAGACAGCAGGTAATAAATTTGAAAGCTTAAGCAGTCACGATTCTTTGGTGCATTTTTCAGGAGCTCTCAATACGCTAGCTTGCAGCCTTATGAAAATTGCCAATGATATTAGGCTGCTTGGTTCTGGTCCTAGATGCGGCTTTGGTGAATTGCATTTGCCAGAAAACGAGCCTGGATCATCAATCATGCCTGGTAAAATTAATCCAACGCAATGTGAGGCTTTAACAATGATTTGCGCAAAAGTAATTGGCAATCATACAACAGTTTCTATTGCTGGGGCAAGTGGGCATTTGCAATTAAATGTTTTTAAGCCGTTAATTATAGATACTTTGTTGCAGTCAATAACATTACTTAGTGATGGGATGAAAAGCTTTTGCGATAACTGCATCAATGGCATCGAGCCAAATGTTGATCGACTCGAAGAGCTGACAAATAAATCTTTAATGTTAGTGACTGCCTTGAACTCAAAAATTGGCTATGATAATGCCGCTAAGATTGCCAAAAAAGCATTTCATGAAAATCTGACTTTAAAACAAGCGGCAATAGCTTTGGATTTGGTAAGTCAGGATGATTTTGACCGGTTAGTTAAGCCTCAGGATATGATTTTTCCTAAGGAATAATTTGGCTCTAGGATTTTGCTCTATACTTAAATGTAGTATACAATAGGTGTGGTAATTTATAATTTTTTACAATGTTATTTACTGTAGTCTTTTCTTTGATTTTTGTCATAGCGCTAATTTTTTTAGTACTGAAGTTGCTGCAGCGTTATGTGTATTTTGGTGGCGCAAAAGTATTAAATATGCGCTATGTAAATTCCATGAATGTATTGGCTAGCGTTTACATTGACAATAATAATAAAATCATAAAATTTTGCAACAATAATACTCACTATGTCATATTAGTCAGCAAAAATAATAACCTACTTTTAGATAAATATGAAGAATTTAATCAGAATCCTAGCGCTAGTTAATCTGCTTTTGTTTAGCGCGTCTGCTAATGCGGCTGAAGGTTCCATTATTGAGCAATTGTTAAATCAAGGCTCAAATTCCTCAAAAGTCGTACAAGTACTTTTAATTATTACTGTTTTGGGCTTAGCGCCTTCAATCGTAGTGATGGTCAGCTCTTTTGTGCGAATTGTAGTGGTGTTATCGATGGTTAGAACTGCTATTGGTTTGCAGCAAACTCCTCCAAACCAAGTTATATTAAGTCTTGCTCTGTTTTTGAGCTTTTTTATTATGACGCCAGTTATGGAAAAGGCCTATCATGATGGCCTCAGGCCCATGTTGGACGAAAAGATCACAGAAGAAGAGGCTTTCCCTTTGATTGTTAACCCATTTAAAAAATTTATGCTGGCAAATACCAGAAGTAAAGATCTTGAGTTATTCAGCGGGATTGCCAAGATTGAAATTACTGAGCAAAGTAGCGATATGCCTTTGCAGATAGTAATTCCTTCTTTCATGATAAGTGAGCTTAGGCGCTCTTTTGAAATAGGATTTTTGCTATTTTTGCCGTTTTTGATTATCGATATTGTAGTATCGTCAATTTTAATGGCCATGGGGATGATGATGATGCCTCCGGTTACAGTTTCGCTACCGTTTAAGATAATTTTCTTCGTTATAGTTGATGGGTGGTATATTTTAGCTGGAAGTTTGGTTAAAAGTTTTGTTACTTAAAAAGAAGGGCAATAATGTCAATTCTTGATATTTTAAAGATTTTTGAGCAAGATGATCCAAGCCCTAGGATTGAGCTTGATTTTACAAACCACTACACTTTGTTGCTGGCTATAGTTTTGTCAGCGCAATCAACTGATGTTGCAGTAAATAAGGCTACTAAAGATTTATTTGCGCTATACCAGACACCTGAGAAAATTTTGACCCTCGGGGAAGAGTCTTTGAAAAAATACATCAAAACTATAGGTCTATTTAATAATAAAGCTAAGAATATTATTGAGCTTTCCAAGATTTTGATCGAAAAATATAACTCTCAAGTGCCGCGTACTTTCCAGGATCTTGTATCACTGCCTGGAGTGGGTAGAAAAAGCGCCAATGTGTTGCTTAGCAGTGCCTTTAATATGCCAACTATGGGCGTTGATACCCATGTATCTAGACTCGCTAATCGTCTTGGGTTCTCTACTTCAAAAAACCCTGATAAGGTTGAGCAAGATCTGCTAAGGCTGATAGATGCAAGATGGTTGCCGCGGGCCCATCATTGGCTCGTGCTGCATGGGCGCTATATTTGCAAAGCGCTAAAACCCAAATGCTCTGAGTGTAAGATTTTTGCTTATTGTACTTGGTCAGGCAAAAGGGTTTAGG
>CAMCJU010000074.1 GCA_945875085.1 Candidatus Phycorickettsia trachydisci | reverse complement strand
ACTGCCTTTATTTAGGTCAATCAGCACAGATCTTAGCCAAATAGTTTTGGGCGCCTCTAAGTCAAGCTCAGAGGGCATTGGATTATGTCAATTTGACCCCAAAAGTTATCCAAAAGGATATAGTTATTTTGCGATGTTTGATGCTATTGATTGCCGCATAGGATATTTTTTAGGCTATGGCATGTTATACGATTCGTTTAAGAATCCTTCTAAAAAATCAGATAGTTTTCCAGCGGGCGGCTTTTTGCTGCTTAAAGTTATAACGGGTCTTTTAATAGGTAGTCCGGTATTGGCGATTTTTAATATACTATTTGTGTATTTATTTTTACATACATTAATAGTTAGATTTATAGGAATGTTTATGTTTTACACCATAAGCTTATATGCGATGTTTTTTATATCTCCCATCTTTATACCTATGGTTTTATTTGAAAAGACTAGGGATATGTTTGACGGCTGGTTGAAAGTAACTTTGTCTTTTGCGCTGCAGCCTGCGATTGTTGCGGCTTTTATGACCATGATGCTAACAATGTATGATAAAGCTTTGTATGGTAATTGCACTTTTATTAGCCATACTTATCAATATAACAATTCGATTATCACGACATTTGAGCCAAGTTTACCTAGTTCTGATAGTGCTAAATGTGGGGAGAGTTTGGGCTATCAGCTTTATGAATTCTATTCTGGCAGTTCTTCTTGGAGCACAAAGAGTTATTCTTTCTTTTCGGCGTCTGTCTTGACTCCTAATAGCACTTTTTTCCTGGCATCGCTAAAAGCCTTAATTATATCATTTATAATATACAAATTTGCCAGCGATGCACAAAGCATTGCTGCTGACCTGACAGAAGGTGTCTCGTTAAAGATTCAAGAGTCAAAAAATGATAGTGAAGTACAAAAAGGTGGCAAAGGAGCAGGTAAAGGCGATGATAAGGGAGGCAAAGGTGATGATAAGGGAGGTAAAGGTGGTGATAAAGGTGGTGGCGGCAAAGGCGGTAACCCTAGAGCTGGAACTCCAAAGTAGTAAATTATAAGTAAGCTAGCTTATATAATGATGCGCCAAGAGCGCCAAAAGCAAAGAGATATTGCAAGTAAAGAAAATAGATATTTCTCACAGATAGGACATAGAGCCCAAAATAACTACTGATTAGAATTAAAGCATAAAGAATTATATGTATTTTAACTTTTAGGTCTATGGAATTTTTGGCTAATAAAATACTTAGCGCAAAAGATGTAAGCACCAGGCTGTAAAGTGGCCAAATGATTCGCTTATGCCCTTGTGCTAAAAGTTTAAGTTTGCTAGACGCCAAAAGCTCCTTTAAGGTATATTCCTCCAGATCTTTCGTAACACGAGCGATTTTGTTACTATGAAGATCTATCTTTACACTAAATTGGCTAAATTGCAGATTGTGGTTTGCGGTGTGTGCCACTCCGTTTTCTAAGACTAGCTCCAATACTCCACCAGCAAATTTTAAAGACCCTTTTTGTGCGACAAATAGTTTGCCCTGCTGAGATTTATCAAAAACTAATATATTCTCAAAAGAGTCTTGCTGCATTTTTTTTCCAACGTAAATCGTGACGTCTTTGTTAACTTTGTTGAATGAATTTGCTTGTATTAACTCTAGCGCATAGTTATTGCGCAATTCAAACATCAGATTTTTTAGCCTTGTAAAAAATATAGGGGAAATTGTCATCATATAATAGACAAGTCCTGTAACGGCAAATGAAACAAGTAAGCCAGGCTTTGCTATTAGCAAATTATTAAGCCCCATGATTCTTAGCAACGTTATTTCTCCTGCATGTATAGATTTGAAATAAGTATAACTTACTGACAAACTGGCCGAAAGTGGCAGTATCACAAATAACAAGGAAGGCATGCTTAAAATAACTACATCAATAATCTCGCCAAGTAAGGCGCCTTTGCCCATGAGATACATAAATTTTAAGATTTGTACTAAGGAGACTAGCCCTAAAAACACGCAATTCAATATAAAAAAAGAGATAATTAGCTTGATAATTAGGTATCTGGCATAAATTTTCATGCTTTGGCCCTAATTTTATTATGCAGTAAGCAATTACTCAAAGTGCAAACCCCAAGCAATATAGCAAACCATAAAAAGCTATTTTTGCTATGAACACAAGAAGTTAGAAAAATTACTATTGTTACAACTACATAGTATATGCCATTAAAAATAGCACTAGCACTGCCCACGATATATTGGTAATTGCGCAAAGCCATACTTAGTATATGCGGCATCATCATGATATGACCGATGCCATGAACCATGCGAGCAAACATAACTAAAGCAATTAAATTTGCATTTATTAAGCCTTGATACTTTAGCAAAACAGATGATAATATCAGCAGTAAGCAGCCCAAAAAACTTATTCTTGTAGCGTAATATACAATTGTTTGCTCGTTGTATTTTATTGCAATTAGGCGCATATTAAAAAAAACGCCAAGTAACATCGATATTGTAAGATAGATATTGAGCATCCCATATGCAGAAGGATCGATTTGAAGATGATTGATAAAAAAAATAGGAAATTCTATTAAGCTGCCAGCTAAAGTGCCAATAGACAATCCCGCCATAAGGGCGTAGAATATTACCTTTCTATCTGAAAATATCGTTATAAATATTTTGCCAAAATTAGTTTGCTCAGCAGCCTTGCGACTTGCCAAAGAGCTGGTTTCAACAAGATGTAATATGCACAGCAGCAGTAAGGCAAGTCCAAAGCTCGCTAGGCAGATCACGTTTGCTTTCCAGGAAAAATACTCAACAATAAAGCCGCCAAGTAGGCCAAAAATACTAGGCAGCAAGCATATTATTACCGAAATTATGCTGTATACTTTAGAAAGCTCTTGTTTTTGATAGCAATCTCTGGCTATAGCTTGGGCTATTATCGAGCAACAACTAATGCCTAAACCCTGCAGAAATCTAAATAAAGTCAGTAGATGAAAGTTTTGCAAAGCCAAGAGGCTCAGTATCGAAATGCAATAAAGGCTAAGGCCAAAAAGCACGATATTTCTCCGTCCATATAAATCTGAAAAACGCCCCGATAAAACAATGCCCAATGTTAGTCCTAAATAATAAAAAGCTGAGCTAAATTGGGCTTGGGCAGTAGATAGGCCAAAATCATTTGCCAAACTTACCAAAGCAGCGCTAAAAATTATCTCACCAGAGCTAGATAGCGCGGTCATGCAACACAAAAGCCAAAGGGGAATTTTAGACATTTACACATTAAATCTAAAATTTATCACGTCTGCGTCGCGAACTTTGTATTCTTTCCCCTCGAGCCTTAACTTGCCAGCTTCCTTGACCCTACTTTCGCTGCCATATTCTATATAATCTTGGTAGGATATTGTTTCTGCGCAAATAAAGCCCCTTTCAAAATCTGAATGAATAATACCAGCAGCAGCAGGAGCGCTCATCCCCTTGCGAAATGTCCAGCTATGAGCTTCCTTTGGGCCTATTGTAAAATAGCAAGCTAAATCTAATATGCCGTAGCATCCTTCGATTATTCTGTTGATGCCAGAGCAGCTCAGCCCAAGCATATTTAACAATTGCAGTTTTTCATCCTCAGAGCTAATTTGCGCAATGTCCGACTCAATTTGCGCCGAAATTACGATGGCATCACTTTTGCTCACAACGGCAAATTCTCTGACTTTTTGCGTTAGTTCATTCCCGAAAGCCGCGCTATCTTCGTTAACATTACAAACATATAATGTAGGTTTTGTTGTCAATAATTGCAGAAGCTTAAATTGATCTTGGTTTTCAGGAGTAATGATTTTGCGTGCCATAATTCCCTGTTCAAGCAGAGGATAAACTTGCTCTAGCATCTCTAAAAGCAATTTGGCCTCTTTGTCAGTTTTTGCTTTTTTCTGCAGACTCGGCAATCTTTTTTGCGCCGATTCGAGATCCGCAAGAACAAGTTCTGTTTGAATTATTTCAATGTCATCTAGTGGGTCAACTTTGCCCCGGACATGATGGATATCCTTGTCTTGAAAACATCTAACTACATGGACTATCGCATCTACCTCCCTGATATGGGATAGAAATTTATTGCCAAGTCCTTCGCCCTTGCTTGCGCCCTGAACCAAGCCAGCAATATCTACAAACTCTATCCAAGAGGGGATGATTTTTTGCGAGCCGGCAATATCTGCCAGCTTTTTTAATCTTTCATCAGCTAGCGATACTATAGCGGCATTTGGCTCAATTGTACAAAATGGATAATTTGCCGCTTCGGCCTTTTGGCTTTGGGTTAACGCATTAAAAAGAGTAGATTTACCTACGTTTGGCAAGCCGACAATGCCGCATCTGAGAGTCATAAGTATTTTTACGTAAGTTTTTTGGTTCCAATGAACAATTATAATATGAATTTGCTACAATCTGCAACTTGAAGAAAAAAAAGAGCACGAAAAATATTAGTTATTTTATTTTGCAGTTGATATTAAAAATATATATCATTAAATGAATCAAATTTTCATAAAATCCAATATGAGTAAAAAATAATAATATCTTCCTTGGTGTGTTTTATCCTAGGATTTTTTTTGCATAAGCCAATAACAAAAGCGTTAAGAATCTTACTATAGTAAATTAGGTTGTAATAGAGAATAATTTTATATAAAATTAAAGAAAAAATGCCAAAAAGTTATAGTAATGATTTAAGAAAGAAAGCAATAGAGTATGTAAATGAAGGAAGTAGTTATTTGGAGGTATCAAAAAGATTTAAAGTG
>CAMCJU010000073.1 GCA_945875085.1 Candidatus Phycorickettsia trachydisci | reverse complement strand
AATATTTAAGCTCCCGATTTGGCTAGCTTGGCGAAAAATCAAAGCAGTATCCATGCTGATGAGCCCTTATCTGTCATGGATTCTATTTGCAACTTACTTGAATTTTTACATATGGTGGTATAACTAGTGATTTGAAGTAGCCGGCATTGCAAGGAGAACTTTAAGAGGTTATCGCCCTAGCGACAAGACTTTCCTGAAGAAAAAATAATCACACATTAACAACTGCAGATCTTACAAATTCATCTTAAACGAATATAGCCTTGATAACTTGCAACCAAGTAGGCACGTTGTTTTGCAAAAATTACGAAAAACAAAGATCTTGCCTTGACTACTTTATCCAAAACCAATATTATCCAAATATACCCATAAAATACCAAATAATAATCTGCTAATTATGATACTTTTTTTATCTAAGTATTTAAACGACATCGATAAAAAAGGTAGAATATCCATTCCGGCAGCTTTTCGCTCAGTTATTACTTCTCAAGGCTCAGGAAGTTTAGTGCTGTATCCTTCGATTAAAAATTTATGTATTGAAGGGTGCAGTATGAAAAAGCTAGAAAATATGAGCAAGATAATTGCCAACCTAGACCCTTACTCAGAAGAGCGAGATGCTTTTGAAACTATAATACTTGGCCAGTCTACTGAAGTCTCATTTGATAATGAAGGCAGGATAATTATACCAAAATTCTTAAGTCAGCATGCGGAGTTGTCTGCGCAAGCTGTTTTTGTGGGTAAAGGAGAGGTTTTTGAGATATGGAATCCACAAGATTTTGAGCAACATTTAGATAAAGCTAGATCAATTGCTAAAGCTAATAAAAGTATTTTAAAAAATTTATGACGCACAAACCTGTTTTATTAGATCAAGCCATAAATTATCTAGACCTGAAAGATGGTATATACGTCGATTGTACCTTTGGCGGCGGCGGATATAGCAAATCAATTCTAAAATCTTCCGCTAACACAAAAGTAATTGCCATAGATCAAGACCCTACCACAAAAATAAATGCTGATAAATTGAGTGAAGAATTCGGTTCAAGATTTACTTTTGTGCAGGATAATTTTGCAAGCTTACAAAAAATTATGCAGCCTATTGGACTTGTTGATGGGATTGTATGGGACTTGGGCGTGTCATCGATGCAGCTGGATAATGCTGAGCGCGGCTTTTCTTTTATGAAAGATGCTATTTTAGACATGCGCATGAATAACACAACCGGGCCAACTGCTGCTGATTTTTTAGATACTGCCAAAGAAAAAGAAATAGCAGATGTGATTTACTACTATGGAGATGAAACCCATTCGCGAAAAATTGCTAGAAAAATTATCGAAACAAGAGAAATTGCCCCAATAACTACAACTAAGCAGTTGGCAGAAATAGTTAGATCGATAGTTAAAAAACATAACTATAAAATTGATCCGGCTACCAAAACCTTTCAGGCAATTAGAATTTTTGTCAATAACGAGCTAAAAGCCTTGGAAGAGTCGCTCTATAACGCTAATGAACTTCTCAAGCCAAATGGCAGATTAGTATTGGTATCGTTTCATTCTCTTGAAGATAGGATCATCAAAGACTACTTTAAAGCACATTCGGCAAAAAAAGTTGCTACTTCCAAGTATGAAGCTAGGGTGACATTGCAAGGCACCTACGAGATGCTAACATATAAACCCATATTACCTTCAGAGTTGGAAATAGAGCAGAATCCCAGAGCTAGATCAGCAAAATTAAGAGCAGTGAAAAAAATAGATAACTCAAAGATAGGTTTTTTATGATCGTAAAATTATTCACATCATTGAATTTTTCGCTCTTAATAATTCTAGCTTGCATGAACTTTTATATTAAAAATCACTTTAGCGAACTTCATATCATAAACGAGAGAATAAAAAATACCATCGCAGGAGAAAGGCAGCTGACATCAACCCTCAAAGCAGAGCTATCTTATGTTAAATCGCCGAAATATCTTCAGCAGCTAGCGGCTAAGCACTTGACATTGCAAAATATCACCCCATCGCAAATTGCCAAAGATTTTCAAAAGGCAAGCAACAAGTCAACTGAAAAAATAAAGAAATAAGCATGTTTAGCAATTTATTTAATCTTAAGATAGGGTGGCAGGCATCCGGAAAATACATAGGATATAGGATGCAGCTTGTGATGCTGATGCTGATGAGCGGCTTTATTATAATAAACATAAAGCTACTTTTAGTCTCAACAACCAAGCATCTAACCTACGCTAAGGCAAAAGAGCAAAATTTAACTAGGCAAGATATTGTCGATAGAAACGGAGCTTTAGTTGCAACTAGCATACCGATTTATTCTCTATTTGCAAATCCTAGCAAGATGATTAACAAAAAGCACGCCGTTGAAAGCCTGGCCAAGGTTATTAAAATTTCAAATCAAACTAAATTATTAGCAGAACTTAACGATCAGAAGAATTTTGTCTGGATTAAACGCAATCTAACCCCAAGGCACGAAGAGACAATTAACGCCCTTGGTATTCCTGGCATAGGCTTTGAGAAAAGTTTTAAGCGTATTTATTCTTATAATAATTTACTGGCCCATGTTATTGGCTATGTTAATATTGATAACAAAGGCCTTGCAGGAGTAGAGCGTTTTTTTAATGACGAACTTTCAAAGACAGACAATTTAGAAGCACACAATAAGCTGGAGCTAACCATAGATGTTAGAGTGCAAAACATCCTGCATGAAGAGCTTGATAATGCAATTAAAGAGTTCGGGGCAATTGGCGCGGCTGGAGTTATTGTTGATCCTAATACTGGCGAAATTTTAGCCCTAGTAAGCAAACCTGACTTTAATCCACACAACCCAGGAGAAGCTAAGTCAGAAGAGCTATTTAACAAAACATCTCTTGGCTCGTATGAATTTGGCTCGGTCTTTAAGATATTAACTGTCGCAATAGGTCTAGATACCAAAACAATTGGCGTTAATAACCTTTACGACATAAGTCATTTAAAGGTTGGCAAGTTTAGTATCCAAGATTTTCACAATAGCAGCGGACTGCACACTGTAGCGCAGATTTTTGCCAAATCGTCCAATAAAGGTACGGCAAAAATTGCCCTTGATATTGGGCAAAAAAATTTCCGGCAGTATTTAAAAAAACTAAAATTAGATAATCAAGTAATTACTGAGATTCCTGAAAAAAATATCCCCATTTTATCGCTAGATAAAAAGTGGAGCGATATTAGCATGGCTACTATATCTTATGGATACGGCGTTGCCACTAGCGTACTTAGCCTAGTTCAAGCAATTATACCTACAGTTAACGGCGGGTTGCTATACCCATTAACTCTTGTTAAAAAAGACACCAAGCCTATTGGCGTTGAAGTATTTTCACCCCAGACGTCGGAAGATATAAAAAAATTATTAAGATTGGTAGTTACCGATGGAACTGGCAAAAAATCTAATGTGCCAGGCTATATGGTTGGAGGCAAGAGCGGCACTGTCAATAAATTAAATGGCAAACATTATGCAAAAAACAGCCGCATGTCATCTTTTGTTTCAATTTTCCCTAGCAACGAACCAAAGTACTTAATATACGTTATGCTAGATGAACCAAATCCTACTAGCACGACTGCTGGCCTTGCAACAGGAGGTGCTACAGCGGCCCCAACAGTAGGAAGGATAATTTCAAGAATTATCTCATTGACAGGAATGCTTCCCAATGACACAGATGACTTAAGAGATAAAAAAATAAATGATAATATCTAGAAAAGGTGTATAAAAAATTATATAAAACCATTGCTTCCGCAAAAGGATTTTCCTGTAATTCCAAAACGATAAGGTCGCAAGAGTGTTTTTTTGCATTGAAAGGACTGCAAGTTGATGCTAGCTGCTTTATCCATGAGGCTATATCAAAGGGGGCAAAATATGCAATAACTCAGAACTTACAAATACCTAATTATGATAATAAAGTATTGTATGTGCAAAACACGCAAGACGCTTTAGCATACTGCGCACAAAGGTTTTACAGCGATCTGCCAAAATACAAGATAGCAATAACAGGCACTAATGGCAAAACTTCTACAGCAGATTACTGCAGGCAAATTTTTGAATCATGCAACTTCGATGCTGTAAGTATAGGGACTATAGGAATATGCTCCAAATCAGACGTGCCTGAAAATTTGCAAGCCTTAGCAAACCTGACTTCAAATGAGCTAATAGCAAATTATCAGATTTTAAGCGGTTTGAAAAATCTGGGCCTTAATCATGCAGCTATGGAAGTCTCTAGCATAGGCTTGGATCAAAATCGATTTGATGGGATAGAATTTTGCGCGGCAGGCTTTGTAAGTTTTGCGCTGGATCATTTGGATTATCATAAATCTTATGAAAATTACTTAAAAGCAAAGTTGAAACTTTTTAACAAGAGCTTTATCGCTAATGACAAGGCTGTGTTTATTGCAGCAGACGTGATGGAGCAAATTAACAAACTGGGCCTACCATGGAACTTAAAAAACTATAAATTAATTGGCAATACTCCTGATTGTGATGTGTATATTAAATCGTTAGATTCTAGCATCAATGGACAGCGGGTGGTTTTTGGCTTTGATAATCAGGAGTTTATTTTTTTTACACCAATTATTGGAAGATTTCAAGTTCAAAACTTGATTTTTGCCGTGATGCTGACTTGGGGTTGCGGTCTAAAACTAGAAGAAATAGTCCGAATCTTGGGCCAGCTAAAGCCTCCTGCCGGCAGACTGGAAAAAGTCCTTGACCCTAAAAAAAAT
>CAMCJU010000072.1 GCA_945875085.1 Candidatus Phycorickettsia trachydisci | reverse complement strand
CAATAGCAGAAAACAACATAATCCCAACGCTTAAATCTATCGACCCTAGCTTTGATTTTTATCTTCTGGAAGACATCTTGCCAGAAGTGATAATTAAGTTTGTCAACAAAATACCTACTTTCCCTAGTTATTCCACAGTTGAACAATTTAAGTACTCGAGCAAGTCTTTAATAAGCGCGCATGATATTTATGTTTATCAAACAACAAAGAAGCCTGTTAGCATCAAAGGAATTCAGAAGCGTGAATTTGAAACAAGCGGCAATGTTTTTTATGTCGAGTCCAACCTGGAGTCTATAGAATCTATCCTTACAAACCTTGACAAATCTGCTTATGAGATACGCCAATGGTCAAAAACAAGACATCGCCCTATAGAGCATCATTTTACGCTTGTGGAGTATGTGGATACTAACTACAAAATTCAGGCCAAAATTCCAACCTTACAACATATATTAAAGGCAACTAATGATCTACTTGATAAGGTAGATTATAATAGAATTTTACCAAATGCAGCCGTAAAGCCCCTAGTTTTAACTATGGGGATATAAGGCTGCATTTGGTAAATGCCAATCAGTATTGCCGCATTAGCATATCGGATGTTATTAAAGATAAAATTACCCCTGTTACTAATCAGGTTATGCTAGATTGTCTTGCGCAGTGCCATAACAAGCAAACCGATATAGAGCCTCATTCGATGTTCATCATGGAAGGATTTGATGATACAGATAAAGAAATATTTAACCTACTTGAGAAAATTTCTGCAAAGTATATATTAACGCAAGAGTTGGGACAAGAGGCTGTCACACAGCAGGAAGCGGCAAAAATTTTGCTAATTTCCTTTATGTGAGCTTGCATATGTGGCAAAATTCCTTCAAGAGACTCCTTCATCTATGCCCGCTATTTCGCATCAAGATTTTCAGGAGCAAAAACAAACAGAATATGAGAGTCAAGTTTACCAAAATTTCGAATCAGACTTTGGCAGCAATATCAAAGACAGCCCTGGTATCTAATTATGCTCACATCGTCTGCTCACATATCCACGAAAAAGAGTATGTAAACCGGCAGGCGCTTGTAAGGCAGCATCCACAAGTAGCAGCAAAGTTAAATTAGCAAAAAAAGCCCTGCTGCAATAAGCTCTTTGGCCATAGAAGGATTATTAAGACAAGATTCCACCAACTCTACCATCTTAAGCGGGATATTATGATTGAGGGCAATAGTAAGTAGCGCGCTTATAGCAAGTCTTCCTTCAACTAAATTATCTGAAGCTGATGTGCCAGCTGCTAGCCTTGCCCCAAAAGACATATTGCGCGATTTAAGGCTTGAGCAACTAAGCACAATGTCACCAAAAATTGCCAATTTACTACCATAGTCTGACTTATCAACTCCGCCGCACACAGCTTTTGCCAAAGTTAATATATCAAAAATGCCGCGTGCAATAACCGCGCTACGCAGATTGTCTTGATAATTTAAACTTTTAAGCATACCAACTAATATTGCAATAACGTTCTTCATGCATCCAGATAGCTGTAAACCCACCATGTCGCTAGATGGGGCCACCTGAAAATTAGGCCCAGAAATAAGCTTTACTAATAAGCGAGCCTGGCTAATATCTCTAGCTGCCAGACTTATGGCAGTAAACTGATTATTAATAACCTCATCAGCAAAGCTAGGACCACTTAGAATCATCACCTGATTGGCAAACTCTTGATTAATGCTAGTAGACATTAATTGCGCTTTTTTTACATCCAGCCCTTTGGTAGCAATGATCAAATTAATTTGCTCTGCAAGAAAGTGCCGCTTCAGACTGGTAATAACCTCGTGCAAAGCGTATGACGGCGAGGCAATAATGATGTTTTGATATTCATTCAACCTGGCAAAATCAATCGAGGCAGTAATAGAGTGCGAAAGGCTAACGGTTTTATTTACGTGCTGGATGTTTATACTCTCAAAAGTCGAGGGATTTTTTGTAAAAATAGTGCAATTGCCAAGAACGCGCTGAATTTGACAGGCAATTGCTGTGCCCCATACACCCGAGCCAAGCACACATATTTGTTTTTGCTCTAATAACATTAAATAATCTCCGCAAGCATTTGATTGTTATCGATGATATTTAGTAACCTAACTTTATGTATACTATTTGCCAAAGCGCTTGATGCGAATTTAACCTTAATAAAATTTTCCGTATACCCTAAATCCCCTCCCTCACTAAGAGCGCAGCTCTTAGCGCCAATATTATTAGTCAAGAATTTAGCCAATTGCTCTTGCCCGGAGAGTCTTAAAATTGCAGCGCGCCTTTTGCGCAGCATCTTGTCGACCTGAGGCATTCTTGCAGCCGGAGTGTCGGGGCGCGCAGAATACGGAAATACATGCAAAAACTGCAGGCCAGCTTGATCAATCAAATTTTTGGTATTAGCAAACATCTCGTCAGTTTCTGTAGGAAATCCAGCTATAATATCTGCGCCAAAAGAAACTTGCGGCTTAATGCTGCGCAATTTATGACAAAACTCTATAACCTGCCCTCTGTTATGCCTTCTTTTCATGCGCTTAAGAATCATATCGTCTCCAGATTGCAAGCTGATATGATAATGCGGCATCAGCCTTGGCTCGTAAGCCATCATCTCAAAAAGCCTCTCGTCTATTTCAGCAACATCAATTGAGGAAAGTCTCAAGCGCTTTAACCCGGGATTGAGCTGCAAAACCCTTGTAATCATTTGCGCAAGACTGGGGGTGCCGGGTAAATCAAGGCCATAATCGGTAATATCAACTCCAGTAAAAACTATTTCTTGATATCCATTGTTTAATAACTCCTCAATATGCTGCGATATTTTGCCGATAGGCACCGAGCGACTGTTGCCTCTGGCTAAAGGTATCATACAAAAAGTGCAGCGATGGTTGCAGCCATTTTGAATTTGCAAAAACGCTCTAGTTCTTCCGTCGAAATGACTAACTAAATGCGAGGCAGTTTCTGTAACTGACATAATGTCATTGACTAAAACCCTTTGCTCATCAAGACTATAGCTGCTGGGAATAAGCTTTTCTTCGTTGCCAATAACCTTGTCCACCTCAGGCATTGAAGCAAACTCTTGCGGATTATACTGAGCTGCGCAACCGGTAACAATAATCTTAATATCAGGATTATCTCTTTTGGCCTTGGATATTGCTTTTTTAGCCTGTCTTTCAGCCTCTTTCGTAACAGCGCAAGTGTTAAAAACCATCAGATTTACAGAGCCAGCTTCTAGCATATTCTGCCTAATAACCTGACTTTCGTATATATTAAGCCTACAGCCAAATGTTACAACGCTATTTGCAGTAATTTTATTTGCAGCAATTTCATCTACGCCAATTTCATCCGCTAAATCGTTTGCGATACTACTACTTCGATCATCCATAATAATGACCAGTTGCAACTTTAATTGCCGGACCCGACATAATTATATTTTGCCTTGAATAAGACATGTGCAAATCACCTATTTTAAACCTAATAATAGCATTATTTAGAGCAAATTGCAATTTTCTAGCAGCAGCAAATGTTGCGCACGCGCCGCTACCACAAGCCATCGTAAAGCCTACCCCGCGCTCAAATACCTCTAAATGAATTATCCCCTGATCAATTTTGGCAAAATCAACATTGACCCCCTCATTTAACAAAACATGCTTTTGGAAAGCCTGGCCTAGTAGCGTCTTTTCTTGCTTACTTAAAGAATCATAAAAAATAACTACGTGCTTATTGCCAACGTCGACAAAGACCATTTCCTTCGAACTTAGTCCGTAATCAGATATAATACTGCTAAATTCATTAATTTGCGGCATCCAACTTCTAGTAAAAAGCGCTTGACCCATATTGACTGCAATAACATTCTCAGAATCAACAACAGCAGATATTAATCTGCTACCAGCCATAATCTCCAGCGCGTCTTCCTGGTATTTTTCATACGCATACAACGCCAGACATCTTGAAGCGTTACCGCACATCCCTGCCCTTGATCCATCGGTATTATAAATTTCCATTAAATATGACTTATCAGCTAACCTACGATATAAAATTAATTGATCACACCCTAGACCAAGCCTTCTATCGCAAATTTTAGTTATAAGCTCATGACTTAAGTCTGTCTTCAAACTACCTTGATCAATAAATACAAAGTCATTGCCAAGTCCATGCATCTTGATGAATTCTATCGCCATAGAAATGATGTAAATTAGTTGATTAATTTCTCTAAAGATAGCATAACTTATCAGTAAAACCGAAGCATTTTATTTGCCCCAGCGCCTATGAAACCAAAGCCACTGCTCTGGATGCTCATTAATCCAGCCCTCTAGGACCTGATTGGCTTTTAGTACAATTTGCCTAATATTCTCCTGTTTATTATCTGTAAAATTAAATTCCAAAGGCTTATGAATAGTAACATCAAAATTACTTGTGTTATTAATGCGCACTATTTGCAATGGCAATATCGGATAATCAAAACTCAAGGCGATTTTAGCAAAGCCATCTGAAGTCATGGCACTCTTTCCCATAAACGGCACCTTTATACCTTCATTCATTTTTTGGTCAATAAGCACCCCCAAAGCCTTGCCTCCTTTTAGTTCTTGCATCAAAACTTTACCACCTTCTGGCCCCTTGGGTATTAGCGATATGCCAAAAGAGCGGCGTTGCGCCTTGATAAAACTATCGATATAAGGATTGTTAATCTTGCGGTAAACAACAGCAAAGCTGGGATATATTTTAGTCAAAATACTAAGCAGCACTTCCCAATTAGCAAAATGAGCGGCAAAAAGAATAAACGGCCTACCTTCAGAGCGCAAGCTTTGCGCATTTTCCAAACCGTGCATGGTAATATTATTGCTCATATCGCTACTGCCCAAAATGGCAACTTCTGCCAAAAATCGGCCAAAATTATCGTATATCTTATCGATAAGAATCTCTTGCTCTAAATTTGCTAAGTTATAAATATCCTTAATGTTACGCCTGGCAGTTTTGGTGAACCTGAGTAAATTTTTAATTTTTTTTAAAGTAT
>CAMCJU010000071.1 GCA_945875085.1 Candidatus Phycorickettsia trachydisci | reverse complement strand
CATGATGTTTAGCTCTTTTAGTTGAAGCGCGTCAACTTTAGACGGTGCGTTCATTAAAAGGTCCTGCGCCTGCTGATTCAAAGGAAATGCAATTACCTCCCTGATGTTTGGCTCATCGCATAAAAGCATAACAATCCTATCTATTCCAGGGGCAATTCCTCCGTGGGGAGGGGCGCCGTAACAAAAGGCCCTGAGCATTCCGCCAAATTTTTCTTCAACCTCCTGCTTCGTGTAGCCAACAAGCTCGAAAGCTTTGTACATAACTTCTGGCTGATGATTTCTTATAGCGCCGCTGGATAATTCTATGCCATTGCAAACTATATCATACTGATAGGCGGTAATTTCTAATAATTCTTGATCTGTTTTTGCGTCTAATAGAACTTGCAAACCTCCTTGCGGCATGGAAAATGGATTATGGCTAAAATCAATTGCTTTAGTATGATGATTCCACTCGTAAAAAGGAAAATCCGTTATCCAGCAGAATTTATATACATCATTTTCTATCAAATTTAAGTCTTCTGCGATCCTAGTTCTAATTTTGGCGCTTATTTTATCGATATCATCTTTCTGCTCGCAAGAAAAGAAAATTGCATCCCCATTTTGAATTTTGGCAATCCTTTTTATTCGCTCTATTTGCTCATCATTTAAGAACTTAACGATTGGGCCTTTAGGAGCGCCATCTTCTTGATTAAAAACGATATAGCCAAGACCGTTAGCGCCGCAAGTAGTAGCAAATTCGCCTAGCTTATCAAAAAAGCTTCTGGGCCTTAATGCAGCTTTTGGAGCCGGTATTCCTTTGACTTTAGCTCCTTTTGCAATACTGTTTTTAAAAACCGCAAACTGGCTTTCAAGAAACAAATCGCTCAAATCGCACATTTCAATAGGATTGCGCAAGTCGGGCTTGTCGGATCCATATTTTAACATCGCTTCTTTATAAGGAATGCGCACAAAAGGAGTCTGACTTATGCGCTTTGAGGAAAATTTGCCAAATAATTTAGATAGCACATCTTCCATGCAGTTAAAAACATCTTCTTGAGTAACGAAAGACATTTCGACGTCTAGTTGATAAAATTCCCCAGGAGATCTGTCGGCCCTAGCATCTTCGTCGCGAAAACAAGGAGCGATCTGAAAATACTTATCAAAACCCGATACCATTAGTAATTGCTTAAACTGCTGCGGGGCTTGTGGCAGGGCGTAGAATTTTCCTGGATGCAAACGGCTTGGCACCAAAAAGTCTCTAGCGCCTTCAGGAGAGCTGGCTGTTAATATTGGAGTTTGGAATTCCATGAAGCCTCTTTCAGTCATGAGGCTGCGAATTTCTTGTATCACTCTAGATCTGATGACTATATTTTGATGAACTTTTTGTCTTCTTAAGTCCAAGAATCGAGACTTAAGGCGTATTTCTTCTGAGGTTTCCTGATCGCCATTAACGCTAAGTGGCAGCGGAATTGCGTGTGATTCCAAGCCTACTTCAGTAGCAAAAACTTCAATTTGCCCGGTTTGCAAGTTCTCGTTGATTGAATCCTGACTTCTGGCTTGCACCTTGCCAATAACGGTAATTACGCTTTCATTGGATATTTTGCTGCAAAGTCCAAGCAAATCTGCCTGATCGATAACTACCTGAGTAGTGCCATAATGATCTCGCAAATCTATAAAAAGCAGCTGGCCATGATCTCTTTTGCGATTAACCCATCCAGATATTTTAACTATTTTGTCTGAATCTCTTAAAGTTAGCTCTGCGCAAGTGTGCGTTCTGTATTTATGCATTTTAAAATATTTTTGCTTTTATAATTTTCAAGTTTATATGGTGGGATCGAGAGGACTCGAACCTCCGACCTAGTGATTAGGAATCACTCGCTCTATCCTGCTGAGCTACGACCCCTTTATTTAAAATATTTCTATAGTCGTTACGAGAGCCTTGCCAAGAGTCTTGCCAAAAGCCTTAAAAACAACTAATAATAAAAATACACCCTAAAAAATACACCCTTTAATATATCCTTGTCAACATCGATATTTTTTAATCGATATTTTCATTGGGGCATTTTCATTGGCAATAGATTTAACTACAGGAAATTAACGTTTTTTCTCCCTCTTTACATTAAATCTACCAAAGTTTTTGATAAAATGCTGCACCGATGACTCTTGCTTTCCTTTGGTATAAGTGCTTGAGCTATCAAGGTGTATTTTAGTATCAGTCAAATCGGTTTTTAATTCTACGTCAATCAGCTTGTTTTGTGAATCAAACGTTAATTTAACAACTTTTTGCTGATCTAGCTTGGGCTTAGATAGTGGGCTGACTTTTAAATTTCTGCTAATATAGTACCATGTCTTAGGATCATTATCTGGTACAAACGTGGGTGAGCCAAAAATTTTCAAGACGCTTTGTTTGTCTTGGTCTTTATTTTGCAGCTCTACAAGTTCCTTGTCGTCAACGTATTGACCGGTAATTTGCGTACTCGAGCAAGAGGGTAATATAAATAATATTCCTAAAAAGATTAGTTTCATAAGTTGCTATATCAACATTTTATTGGTAGAATCTTCTATGTATTATATGTCATAACCAATAGTTTTAACAATAGTTTTAAAGGAAATTTTCAATGGCAGTACCTAAAAAGAAAACATCTAAGTCTAGACGTAACATGAGACGCTCTCATCATGCGCTGGAGAAGCAAAATATTATAGTAGATGCCCATAGCGGAGAGTATGTTCTTCCTCATCGCATGTGCTTAGTAGACGGCACTTACAAAGGCAAGCAAGTAATTAAAAAAAATATTCTTAAAGAACTGGCAAGTCAATAGATAAATGACTTTAAGGTTAGTAGGGACTGGTAGTTATCTTCCAGAAAAAATTATCTCAAACGATCATTTGTCTGAGACTCTAGATACTAACCATCAGTGGATTTTTGAGCGAACCGGCATATCGCAAAGGCACATCGCCTCAAGTTCTGAGACATGCGCTTTTATGGCCGGTAAGGCTGCTCAAAACGCTCTTATAGCAGCGGGCCTTGTTGCTGATGATATTGATTTAATTATAGTTGCATCATGCACTGCAGATCAGACGTTTCCGTCAATAGCCTGCTCTATTCAGAAATTTTTAAAGTTCAGAGCTGTGCCAGCTTTTGATTTGCAAGCAGTATGCGCTGGCTTTGTTTATGCTATAAGTATTGCAAGCGCATTGAGTCAAACTGGCCTGTATAACAACATAATGGTTATTGGCGTGGAGAGGATGTCTTCAATCGTTGATTGGAGCGATCGCTCTACATGCGTTTTATTTGGCGATGGAGCAGGGGCGGCTATTTTTACAAAAAGTAACTTGCAAGCAATAGACAGCATAACCTACACCGATGGTAGTCTTGGCGAAATCCTTTGCACTAGCGGCGGGGTTGCTACGCCAGAAGTGCCAAACTACATAAAAATGAATGGTCGGGAAGTTTTTAAGCATGGGGTGCAAAAAATGACATCTGTAGCTCAGGAGATTTTGCAAAAAAACAATCTAACAATCGATGACATTGCCTATTTTGTGCCACATCAAGCAAATGCCAGAATCATTGATTTTATCGCGCAAAAACTAGGAATCGATGAAAGCAAAATTGTCAAAACAACTAATTTGCATGCTAATTGCTCATCTGCCTCGATACCACTAGCGCTAGACCATTTGTGTAAAACGACTAATCTCAAGCAAGATTACTTGACCCAAAATGGCCTGATGCATAAGGGTCTAATTTTGACTGTAGGCTTTGGCGCTGGGCTTGCGTGGGGCGCTAATCTAATAAGCCTAATCTAATGAGCTTATCCGTGACAATAAAATCATTTATCTTCGGGAGAAGTGGCAATTTTTAACTTTTGCGTTACTTCAGGGCGGCAGAAATATCTTAAACTACATAGTAGTTAACCAAACTATATTATTACTATGAATTATTTAAAGGTATTATTGAGCGCTTTTGTTATTATTTCGCAAC
Source organism: Candidatus Phycorickettsia trachydisci (assembly GCA_945875085.1). Classification (GTDB taxonomy): domain Bacteria; phylum Pseudomonadota; class Alphaproteobacteria; order Rickettsiales; family Rickettsiaceae; genus CAMCJU01. Next base: position 1,091 of record CAMCJU010000071.1, on the reverse strand, counting down.
CTGTGTTTGCCGAAGATTTTTCTCAAGCCGTAAAAAATAAACATTTTTACATCAAGCCAAGCCAAAAAAATCTTGAGAAACTTCACGAAGCTTCCACGCTTGTTATTACTTGTGTTGATTTTAGGATTCAGGATATGATCGAGCATTTTTTAGTCAAGAAACTTCATCTACAAGATAGTTATGACGAGATTGCTCTTCCGGGCGCTAGTCTTGCATTTGTTGAAAAGAAATATAAAAGTTGGGGCAGGACAATTCAAGATACTATTGGCATTTTAAAAAATCTCCATAAAATAAAGCGCGTGGTATTTATTGATCACATGAATTGCGGCGCTTATAAATTATTAAAAGGTCCGGCCTTGGTCGCTAGCCAAGAAAGTGAATATAAGGAGCACGCAAAGACTCTAAAGGAGGCAAAAGGCAAAGTACAGCACCTGTTTCCTGAGCTTGAAGTCTATAGTTTTGTGATATATCTAGACGGTCATATAGAGCAGATTGACTAGCTATTTATTAGCTTTTTGATTTAGTTGTGCCGGTCTTAATGCTGGTAGCACTTTGAATTTAATCCAGATGTTTTGGGCGCGCTCCTTGACTGACAAAAAAATTGGATTTAAATTGGATTTATAGGCGATGGCGTAACTATGTCTAGTTTAATAAAAAACCCCTATCCATATATTTATAGATGGAGAGATAAGATTATAGAGCAATTAAAAGCGCAAGATGCATTGACGGCTTTTCGGGCTCTATCCCCGAGCAGCAAAAAATAATATCGCGATGCCTAGCTTTAGAGCAAATAGGCATTACTGTAGAGAAAAAAATTTTGGGCCAAGGTATTGCCTAAATGATGATGCTTAGTGCCATTGCTTGGGCGCAAAATAAAAACATCACAAAATTCCAGGCTCGTGTCAGTTTGCCAATGAGGTTTTCATATCCCCGGCTTAGCTGCTTAGCATTGTTGATTATTGTTATTCGCATGAGCTAAGCCCTGCCAGCACAAGGCAAACCGACGCCCGAAGGTCCAGATGCATAAACCCTAGAGCCTATTAATTTTGGCACGCCAATGATGGTACAGTAAATTAGGTTGTAATAGAGAA